>CALMUT010000125.1 GCA_937872925.1 uncultured Myxococcales bacterium
CGCGGTTCCGATCGAGACGACACCCGAGAGTGCGCCAACTCAGGCCACGCGCGCGCGCCCAACGCCCATGACGGCAACACGCGCCGGCGCGGTTCCGATCCAGGTGACACGCGCCAGCGCGGCTCTGCCGACACGCGCTGGCGCGGATCCAACTCTGCCGACACGCGCCGGCGCGCCCCGGCAGACACCCGAGTGTGCGCCACCGACGACGACACGCGCCAGCGCGACGCACATGACGGCGACTCGCGCCGGCGCGCCAACTGACTTCCACCAAACGCTGCGCGCCGCTTCCCGATCAGCCGCCGGCTTTCCAAATGCGCTCGAGCACCGCCGAGCAGCCTTCGGCCAAGCCGTCATTGCACATGGCCACCAGCGCACCGTCGCTCGCAGGACCGATCCGAATGCTGCCTGCATCGCGCTCTGCGTCCGGCGCGCCTTCGGGGCATCGGATCTCGATTTCTCCGGTCGAGTCCGGAGCCGAAGCGCTGCAGCCGAGTTTCTTTGCGCCTTGCTGCAGTCTGGCGGTGCTCGCGTCGTCGCCGCGCCACGGGGTTTCGACCATGCGGAACGTGGCGCCACCGCCGCAGGCGCCGAGTCCGAACGCAGCCCCGAAGCCCAGCGCGACCAGCCGGCCCCGAGCGCCCACGCGCCAAACCCGAGACCAATGCGAACTCGTCACGTTGCTGGACATCTCGCAAGACTAAGAGTCGAGCCGCGTGAAAACAAGCCACGCTTCGCACGGCGGTGCCGCGAGGCGGGATTGCGACATCGATGTCCGCGTGGCTAAGGCCGCACGCCGGGGGGTGCGGGGTGCGCCAAGAATAGTTTGCATACACATCGATTTCTTGGCGGCCGCGTCAACGCCGGATCCAGGCGGCCGCGACGAGGATCAAGCCGATCAGGTACAGGCCGCCGAAGATGCTCTTGTTGTGGCGCGCGAGCCACTCAGGCAAGAAGATGTCGAAGTTGTCGCGGCGATCCGTGGTGTAGCGCGCCGCGATGGGCGTGAGCGGACACGCCATGCCGTTGAGCACGACAACCACGCACTCCAAGAACACAATGCCGCACAGCACGCTGGCGGCCAGCAGCGCCCCGCGCCACACCAGCAGCGGGATCGCCACGATGCAGCCGGCGAAGAAGGCCCACGCAATCGTATGCACGAGCTTCACCGCAAACAGACGGCGGTCGTTCGTAGGGGTCATGGAGCCCATAGTCGGGATGTATCCTCGGCCGCGAGTGGGCGCCACTGCGCAAGCTCCAATGCTGAGAGAAGTCATGACCGTGCGGCGAGTTTGGCGATTTCACGCGACAGCACTTGGCGATTCGTGCGTGCCCACAGCGGCTGCGCCCGCTATGGTGCCGGGACAAAGGAGCGAAGCATGACGACGGTTGCGGTATTGGGCATGGGACTACTCGGACGCGGATTCGCGGAGAACCTGCTGAGCAAGGGGCACACCGTGCGGGTGTGGAATCGCTCCGCGGGCAAGTGCGCGCCACTGGTCGAAGCGGGCGCCGTCGCTGCGGAGACTCCTGCCGAAGCGGTGCGCGGCGCAGATCGCGTGCACCTAGTGCTCGCCGCGGACTCCGCTGTGGATTCGGTTATCGGGGCGCTACGGCCTGCACTCGCCAAAGACACCTTCATTGTCGATCACAGCACCAACTTGCCTTTGGGGGTTGCGTCGCGTTTTGTGCGCCTCCGAGCCGACGGCATTCGCTACGTCCATGCGCCAGTGTTCATGGGGCCGTCGAATTCCCGTGACGCGACGGGGCTGATGCTGCTGAGCGGCCCGGCCGAAGACGAGGCCGCGCTGCGCCCAATCCTGGAGACGATGACCGGCAAGCTGCTCTACTTGGGCGCCGAGCCCGACAAAGCGGCCAAGATCAAGATCACCGGCAACGGTCTGTTGATCATGCTCACCGCAGCCATGGGCGATCTGTTCCGCATGGGCAAAGCCTCTGGGGTGAGCCCCGACGAGATCCTGGCGCTCTTCGACCAGTTTTCGCCCACCGCTTCCGGAATGGGGCGGCGAGCGCTTGCCGCTGCGGACAGCCCCGCCAGTTTCGCCATGTCCATGGCGCGCAAGGATGTGGGCCTGATGCTGGAAACCGCGGGCCGCGAAACGCTCACGCTCTTGCCTGCCATCGCAGCAGCCATGGACCAAGCCATCGCACAGGGCGATGGCGACAGTGATTTCACGACGTTGGCAACGCGCTGAGCTGCGCGCGCGAAAGCTCAGCAACAGTGTCTCCCGTTTTCGTTCGGGCGTGCGGACTCACGACTCCGCGCTGCGTTCACCAGACCGTGTCACGCGGGAACGCGGCCGCTTGCTGACGCGCACGACGACGCCATGACGCGGGCGCAACGTGGCTTCCGGGAAGGGCTCGTCGTCGCGCAGGGATTCAAAGCGGTAGCGGCGCAAGAGCACGGCCAAAGCCAGTTGCGCTTCCATGTATGCAAAGTGGTTGCCGATGCAAGTGCGGGGGCCGGCGCCAAAGGGCAAGTAGGCGTAACGGTTTCGCTTGGCTTCGGCTTCCGGCAGGAAGCGATCCGGATCGAAAACCAAAGGGTCCGGCCACAAGCTTGCTTTGCGATGCAGCGCCCATGGCGAAACCAGGAAGTTCGTGTTCTTCGGCAGCTCATAGCCACCAACGCTGACGGCGCGATTGGTGTCGCGGCCGAACATGTACACCGGCGGGTACAAGCGCAGCGCTTCCTTGAACACACGCAGGCACAGGCCAAGCTTGGGCAAGTCCGCCAGCGTCGGCTCATGGCCCAGAGCATCCACTTCGGCTTCGAGGGCGGCGTAGGTCTTTGGGTGGCGCGACGCGAGGTAGATCGACCATGCCAAACCCGTGGCGGTGGTTTCATGCCCGGCAACGAATAGCGTCAGCAGCTCGTCCCGCACTTGGCGGTCGCTCATCTGCGTGCCGTCGTCTTCGTCCCGTGCGGCGAGCAAGCGCGACATCAGGTCGCCGGGCTGATGCGGCGATGCGCGTCGCTCTTCGATCATGTGCTGCACCGTCTCGTCCAAAACCGCCAACGCTTTGCGGAGCTTGCGACCGCGAGGACCGACCAGGGCAACGGGGCCCCGCAGGTGGTCAATGGCCCGTTCGACGAAGGGACGCGCAAGAGGCGGGAAACGATGCACTGAGTCGACCAGTTTGCGACGTGTGAGCACGTGCGCGATGGCGTACGGGCGGCCGATCATCCACCCCGTCCACGACAGCGCCACAGTCAACGCATTCCCAATCTCGTCAGCCTCGGTGAAGGTGTCCGCGTCGAATAGCGTCTTGCCGGCCACACTCATGGTGAGCCGGGTCGTCTCGTGCAGCAGCTGCAGGGTCTCGCCGTCTTTCCACTCCGCGCAAGTGCGTTCGGCGATCTGCACCATGTCTTGCGCATAGGCCTCGAGGGCACGCGGTTGAAACATGGGCGCCATCAGCCGGCGCTGGCGTTGCCACAGCTCGCCGTTGGAAGTGAACAACCCCTCGCCCGCCAGCGGGAACAGCGCGAAGCGCAGCATGCCTGACTTGTCGAAGACGCGACCGTGATCGACCAGGGACTCCTGAATCAGATCCGGCGCATTCACGACCACAGCCTTCACGCTGCGGATCGGTAACCGCAGCCGCATCAACGGCGTGTCGACATCCGCGAGCTGCTGCAACACGCCCAAGCGGTCTTTGCGAAAATCACCGTTGTGACCCATGGGCCCATGGCCCCCGGGCGCGTAGGGCATTGCGTCGATGTGCATGGCTGGGACTGTCATACCGCATGCCGGTGGCGTGCGGGAGCGCGGGGGCTGGTGCGTGGGGGAGTGCGGGACAGGCCCAGGGGCCTGGTGGTAGATTCTCGCTTACTATGTGGATGGGCAGTCGCACGGCGATCGGATACATCTTCGGCGCGCTGGCGCTTTGCAGCGGATGCACCAATCAGGCAACGGTGGCTGCGGAATTCGCGGCGCGCGACTCCGGTTGCGCCGTGGACGCGGTCCGGGTCCAGGAGCTCGAAAGCGACCGCTACAAGACTCACGGGTGTGAAAGGACCGCAGTGTACGAATGCTGGAACGACACTTGCTGGCGGGAAGGCAGGCTGGCCGGGAACGCACGCTCACGAGCGACACGAGAGTTCGGGTGCGCAGCAGACGGCCTCCAAGTGCGCTGGGTGCAAAATGAGGTCTATCGAGTCGAGGGCTGTGGACAGCGGGCAACGAATGAGTGCAGCGACGACGAGTGCACTCCGGAAGCCGCTGGCAAGACGCAGACGAACATCGTCATTGTGCCCTGATCCGAACCCCGTTTCGCGTGGACGTTCATCCAACCGACGGGGACGGAGCACCTAGGGCGCCACCCGCCCGGGCCCCATTCCCGCCGGCGGCATCGATGAGCCTCGCGAGTTGCGCGAGGCTACTTTCGTTCTTCCTGATCGCGCGCGCCGTGCTCGAGCTTCTGGAAGCGGCGTTCTAGCTCCGATACCGTTTCATCACCCTGCGCCGCGTCGCGCGCCTCGAGTTCCCGAAAGCGCGATTCGACATCGTCGACGGGCTCGATGGGGTCGCACGGTTCGTCCAGACCCGAGTCCGGATCGCGACGATGGAACCGCGCCGACATGGCTTGAATCGCGGCGACCACGCGTACTGCGACATCCTCCACGATGGTTGGTGCCGTGGGAACGTGACGAGCCTGGGGACGAACAGTCTGATCAACGCTCGCCCGGCCTGGGGTACTGCGATGACTTGGTGGTGGTCTGGCGAGCGCTCGCGTGAGCGCCGGGGTGGTCAGAAGGCCAATCAGGCGAGTATCAATGGCAGCGACTGACGTCGTGCTGGGGCCTTTTCCAGTGAGGCGATGGTACAGGTCGGACTCAGAGAACAGCCACGTGGCAAACAGCCGAAGTTCAAGTGATGGGTGAGTCCCGTCGACGAGGGGCGCGGCGCCGGACTCGACGGACGCGCAGACCTCACCGAGGTAGTCGAGTTCGCGTAGGCCCAAAGAATCGGTGACCAGCCCAGTCGCAGAAGCGACCTCAAGGCGGACGGCCGCGCGGACGTCTTGACATGCAAGCAAGGCGAATCGATCGGCGGTCAGCTCCCTGGCGACCGAGCAGGCAAAGCGCACGACCGATGGAAGCGAAGTGGCGCGCGTGATCGTGCTCGGCGGGTTCGCCGCTGGTCCGTGAGCGAGGTAGTGGCCGAATTCGTGCCCGAGCATGGCCTTCATGGCAAACTCATCAAGCAGGCTTGCAACCGGACCAATCAATCGGACACCAAACGGTGTGCGATCCAACAGGGCTTGCGCGTTCCGCTCGTTATCAGCGCGAGTCTGAACTAGCTCGAACGGTGCGTTACACCGAAGTACGGTGGCAACTTCGTGCGCAAAGCCGTAGATCCGCGGCGCGCTGGTTTTGGTAAGCGGAACGACGGAGTGCGGCACAGTCTCTTCGAACCGTCGGGGCTGCTTCTCAAAGGGACGGATCCGCCGCTCAAGCTCTCGCTCCCATGAGAAGCGCACCTGCTCGACGTAGTCTGGCGGAAGCTGTCGCGGCGATTCGGGCGAGGATTGCATTGAAGGTCGACCCCGGTGTGCCTGGCGATTGGGGTCTTCACCAGGAACAAATACTCTACCACGCAACGGACGCGGGCTCCTGCGCTGGCAACACCGGACGACGCTCAGTGCGAAATCGCCGCGCGCATGGCGTAACAGATTTCACCCGGTCGGAAAGCCGCCGACGCGGAAGACGCCAAGCGACTTCGCGCCCTCGCGAAGGGCTTCGATTTGAGGCTCCGTCAATCCGACCGGCAACTGCATGCGCAGAATGCTCACCGAATCAGCGGCGAGCAACCAGGATCAAAACCAAGTGAGCTGCAGCAACAGGGCGATGCCGTTCCCGGCTGTGCGCGTCGTGGCATTACGAGTCCGCAGAGTGGAGACCGCGAGCAATGGACCGATCCCGAAATCAGCGGACCTGGCGAATAGATAGCCCACGCCAGCGCGACCAACGGCGCCATCGCCACCTAGGCCGGGCCGGCTGTCTTGTCCGCCGCCGCTGTCGGTGCCGCCTGCCAGGAACGTCGTCACGGTGTATCCAAGTCCCAGCTCGAGGTGAGCCGGCACGGACGCGAACGGAAACCAGTCGATGAGTGCGCCGGCGCTCCACACAGTGAAGATGTCTCGCGAACCGTCGGGCACGCGCACCTCCGCGTCCGTGAGTGATGTCCCTACCCGGACGGCGACGGCAAGCCCTTCGCTTGGCGCGTACCCAATCGCGAACCGCAGGTCACCGCCGCCGCCGGAGAAATCCTCATGGATCGAAGTTTCCTCCTTCGAGTAATCCACTTTGCCGGCGACGAACGTCGGTCCAAACGCCAACGCCGTGTACAACCCGCGGCGCGGCGCGTCCTCTGCCCTCGCTCGCGTGGATACCGTGAGCAGCGTTGCGAGCAATGCGGCGGCCACCATCGAGCGCAACCTGCTCGTGTGCGAAGGCGCACGCGCGATTCTTTCAATCCAGTTCAGGTAGCGAGAGTCCAATGGCATCTCGTTGATGTGTCGGTCAGCCAGGTCAGCCAAGTCGATGACCCCGGACCCAGCTTGGCACGCGGGGCGCGCCGCGGCCATCGTGCACGTGGCGGCAAGCTTCGTTCGGGTATCTCGAATCACCGCGAACCGACCAGACAAGAGCTTCGCTCCGCAACTCCCAGCGCTGCGCCAAGCAGCCTCAAGCCTCGTGCGCGCGCGGGTGCGTGCGGGACGCGGCAAGCGCTTCGTCGAGCTGTGTGGGGTGCGCTCTGAATAGCTCATATCCGTTGGGCAGGACGAACTCTCTAGACCCTGTGGTGGGGCTCCAGTTGGCGGCAAGCGCAAGCTCGATGACCAGCCGAGCGATCCGAGGATGATTGAGGTTCACTGCCTGAGTGGGGCGTCGATAGTCGACCACGACTCCGCTTTGAGACGGATAGCCCGGCCCGTGCTCCGGCGTTTCCGGAAACAGAACTCGTGCGGGCGCCTTCGGGAAGTTCTCCAAGAACGCGGTGAAGACTTCCGTGCACCCCCGGCCATCCCTCTGCGCCGGAGCCACGTGCCGATGGTGCACCCGCCACAGATATGTGTCTGGCCCGATGACAATTCTGCGTAGCTTTTGGCGAGACACAGCCGCAGAAACTTACTTGCCCTGGCGAGTCCGTCAACCGACGCCGCCGCACGCGGCTTGGCAGGCAACGCGCGCGCTCGGGCCGAACCCCCGTTCGCCCACATCGTGTCGGCCACTGCGGCGACCGCAGGCCACCCGCGTTCGTTGGCGGCGTGAGTGCTGACGGAGACCGAGGCCAATGCTACACCGCGACGATGCAGCTCTTCGGTACGCCTCGGTCGCACTACACGCGGGTCGTGCGCGTGTTGAGCTTGGAGCTTTCCCTCGACATCGAATTCCGTGACACTGGCAACCCAGGTGAAGCGCAGCCCTTTGGCGGCAATCCGCTGATGAAGGTTCCGGTGCTGCACGACGGGGATGTCGTTGTGTGGGAGAGCGATCACATCTGTCGCTATCTCGTCGAACGAGCCGGCAGCGACCCCCTTGGCGTGGCTCGGTCGGATTGGGCGTGGCGCAATGCCGTGGCTGTGGCGCAAGGTGTGATGGCGTCCGAAGTCACCTTGGTGCTCGCAGCGCGCAGCGGATTGGCAACGGAGGGCGCCTTCTTCGACAAAGCCCGCGCCACGCTTCGCCGCGGGCTGGCGTGGTTCGACGAACGCGCTGCCGACTTGCAGGCGCTCGACTACCGCACCGTGTACATGGTCGCCATGTGGGACCACTTGATCTTGTACAACAGCGTAAAGATCAGCGACACGCCGCAACTCGCAGAGTTGGCAGCAGCGCTGAACGCCCAACACAAGAGCCTGGCAGATACCCGGCCGGCGCTGCGGAGTTGAACGAGGGGCGCTTCCTGTTAGCCAGCGACCACAACGGAAGTGTCGTCTTCACGGGGGTAGAAGGAGCGCGAATGCGCGACCTGCAACTCTTGTGCTTTGACGACGTTACGATGGGTGCAGGGCGTGCACGCCCCAAACAAACCAAGGCGCGAGCGTGTCGCCTGCCTGATACCTTCGCGGCTCCGCGCGGTTTCGCAAGCGGTTCGTTACGCGGTGTCGACACGAAACGCGAAGCTGTTCAGTATTGCCTCGGCGGTTTCGACTTCACCATCGAAGTCATCGACCGCCGCCGTATAGGTAACGAACGCGATGCGGTCTCCGTCGGATAGGTACCAAACGCGAATGTAGGAGTCCTCGTCTGAGAACGTCGCCACTGCCATGGAGTTCGGCATCGTTGCTGTTGCGATCTCCGTCCTTCGAGTGTGGGCGCCAGAGTCGCCAAAGGCGTTGAGCATCTCAACGAGGTCCCGACACGAGATATTCGGTCGCTGCCCAGATGTGTGAACCGCGACGGAGATCTGCAGCGCGCCAACGCCGCAAGTTGGCTCGGCCAACGTGATCGGCGAGTCGTCGTCGAGCTCATCCGTGATGTCATCCCAGTTGTCCGGCACCTCGATGGAGAAGGACGAGTAGGTGAGCGAGCGCATTCGTCGTTTGTACAACACAGAGGCGAATTCGTGCGCGTCTACTCAGGCGTCGAATTCGAGTTCAGGACCCACTTGCATTCCTCCATGAGGCCGCCGCCACTGCAGTGCCAAAGGTACACTGCTCGCTGTCCGCATGCGTTGACACCGTATGCTTTGCCTTCGTCATCCAGGTTTGAAATCCGGAGCTGGTTCTCCGGACAGTTCATCTCGAACGACGCCCGCTTGCGCAGGTTGTCCAGCTCAGAGGTCGTTGCGCAAGAACCGAGCGGTACAAGTAGGAAGAGGCCGAGCGCGGCTTTGCGACTACAGAACTTCTGAAAGCTAACCATGACGAGTCGGCCTAGCGATTTGAGGCGCTCAGCGGCGAACGCCGAACAACATCAGCGGATTCTACCACGCAAGCGCGGGGGTGGCGTCGCTCAAAGACTCGCGGAGCTAGCCCGGCGCGCAGCGCGGCACGACATCAGCAAGCAGGGAGGCCGGCCCGCCAGTCGCAACGCCCGGACGGTCAGCTTACAAGTCTTGGCACGGACTTGCGCTGCCTTGAGGACGCCACGAACATCAAGGCGCTGGGCACGTCGCTAGTCGCCCCAACCGGCACCAACAAGTTCGGCGACCTTCGCGACCTTGGCTGTGTAACCGTCGTCTATGCCGTATTCGCTAAAGCGTTTGATGCCCCAGTCAAACACGTTGATCCTGTAGCCAGTCGGCACATCGAGCAGGCCGGATTCCCAGTACGGCCACTCGTACAGCCACTGGAGTTGGGGGCAGGCAGCGCGCATGACTTCGCCCAGTGCAACACCGAGCTCGCATGCGAGGACGACCAACTCGTTTGAGAAATCCGTCGGGTCACTCCGACCGAGCAGTTCGTGCACCCGCGGACGAGTCCAGTGAGTGTCGAACGCTTGTATCCAGAGAATATTGAGCGGGGCGTCAACGTTGAGGTACGTTGGCCAATCAGCGAGGACTGCGGTCAACATCGTGTCCACCTGCACCCTGACGCGTGACACGCCCGCGTCGGTGAGGGAGGAAGCGGCGCGCGCTGGTGTGCCGGGTAGAAGACTGCGCTCGGCGTCGGGCCGGGTAGCCGAGTACCCACGGCCAGCGAGGTCGTCCGGTTGATACCACCGTGCAAAGTAGCGCGCCCAGATTTCGTCGCAGTCTGGAAGCTCGTGCCCGCCAGTCACTTGCGCCTGCCTAACGATTGAGGCGTTCCACAACGAACGCCAGGAATGACCTGCAACGAGAATACCACGCCACAGGCGTGAGTGGTCGCTGGGCGACCAGGCAGGCCGCATCACGTCGATGGTCGGACTGGGTGAGCAACGCTACCCTGAACGCGCAGCGACCACGCACTCAGCGTCGGACAGTTCAAGCAGAACCGTCTCTTCCTGCTGCAACGTCCAGGCCGGACTCGTCCCGGGCCGGGGAGCGTACGAGAGCGAAGTTGTCGTCGCCCGGTCCCATCGGACTCCGCGCGCTTGAGCGATGGCCAGCACGTTTGAGGGCGTGCAGTCCGGCGGGTCGAATGAAATCGCGGTGCCGTACGGGGTCCGTCGCCCCGTCATGCCTTTGTGCCCCAGCGCAATAAATGCGAGTTCTCCCTTGGGAGCGCCGCTCTCCGCGAAGGTCGCGACCATGCTGCCCGGGCATTCGTCCAGACCAGGATTGAGCGCGCCCGTCCGGTCGATGCAGGCCAGCAAGACGTAAGTAAGTACCGGAGCGCGGAACCCGAGTTGCTCCCGCGCGTATGCGGATCCTCGGGCAACAATTTGGTGCGCGCTTCCGGCAGGGACGCTCGTGTGGGAGTCATCGCGTGCAGCGCTGTCGGATGACCGCCGACACGCTGCGACAAGGATGGACACAAGGAGCGCGAGAACCACGGTCGCGCAGGGAAGCTGTCTCGTGGTTCGGGGCATCGGCATCCGCCTATTAACCCAGGCGCTCAACAGCGAACGCCAGGAACAACATCAACCAAGAGTATCACGCGAGCGCGGGAGTAGCGCCGAGCCTCGCCAGAGGGGGAGCGCGCAGCCCCGCGCGCAAGCGCGACAAGGCATCACCAGAAAGGGAAAGCCGGCGGTCGGCGGCTGCGACGCCCTGCTAGGCGCCCCTCTGCGTCACAATTCACTTGTACGCCTGCGAGTCTGCGGCGGCAGCGCGAGTTCGTCAGGAGGAAGGGACGCTTCGTACTGTCGAAGATAGTGCTCCAGCGGGTGTGCGGTGCCGGTGACGTGGTACTCGCCGGATGTTCGATGGAAGATAACTGGGGCGTTTCCGAACAACGCATCGCGACGATCGCTTGTCTCTAGAAAACGGCGGGCCTGGGAGAAGAAAACCCCTCCCTTCGGCCGGGTCAGTGTCCGGGCGTCCAGGATCACTGCACGACCCCCCGGAACTGCGCCGCCGGTCGCCGCGACAACTTTTCGAGCCGAGTCATGGTGCCACATCTGAATGTCGGTCTAACGATTGAGGCGCTCAGTAGCGAGCGCCACAAACAACATACTAAATCCTCCCAGCGAGCGCGGGAATGGCGTCCAGCCGACCCTTTCGCCCTCAGTGCGAAAAGAGCGTGGCGCGGGTATCGACGATCTCCCCACGCTGCAAAGGCGCTCGCGCAGCGGTTAGGGTCATCGAGCCGGCGTCCCAGAAGTTCATGAACGCGCGCTTGTTGGCGAAGAACGACTGGACACAGATGATCAGTTCGCGGTCGGTTTGGCCGACTGGGTCGCCGTGGCCATCTGCGTAGCCGAACATCCGACTCGTCGGCTCTTTCTGTCTGGAGTCGTGGAGGAACGCCTGAACGAGTTCGCCGTACGCGTCGGCGTCGTTGTCGGCGACCCGCACCAGATTATCGAGCGGGGATGGAAGGGAAACGCTGGCTGTTGCCCGAACGATTGCCAGCTGACCGAAGGGTTCGTCCTGGTTTTCGTCCGCAAAGCTCTCCGGTTCGGGCACCGGATGTGGGTGGAGCTGTCCCCCTTCCGTGTAGAGCCCTAGCCAGTGCGGGTTGTTGTCGCCGCTTTCTTGGTCGCTGAAGACATAGAGCATGCCGACCGGCGGGAGCGGCAGTCCGCTCTGCGGCAGACTTGCGAGATCGATCTGACCCAGGAACGCAAGCAGCTTGTCATCGCCATTGGTCGGCCAAGTGAGCGTGTTCGGCAGGTCAGGCGTCCCTCCCAGCTTTGACGTTCCAACGGGAAGCTCGGCTTGGGGTTCGACGCCCAGCAGCACCGTGGCGCGAGCCAGCGCTTGGATCTCGGCAGAGTATGAAGTCAAACCGTGGTGCGCGATGGCGTCCGCCAACAGCTGCTCTATTGAGGCGGGTAACGTCATATCAGTCGAGGATAGGTCCCAAGGCCGGGGCTGCGCCAGAGCAGAGTGGACCCGTCCGATGGTGCACGGGCAAGGCTGCGGTCAGACGAAGAAGCGACGGAGCCATCGCTTCGCGTCGTCCTCAGTCATGCCCGCAATGACGAGATCGTCGAGCTCGGCGTCGGTTGTCCGTCGCGGCGCAACAAGTGACCCCACGGCGCGATACGCACCCACATCGTCCAGGCTCGGCGCGTAACCGGCGCGCAACAGCAGCCCGCCATCGCCCAAGTCTTCGATCGACACGTCCTTAGCCAACCGGCGCTCGAGCGCAACGCGGCCGCCAAGATCTGCTGCGATTCCTTTTCCGAGAAGCGTCAGCCAACTCACGGCAACGACGCCGTCACAAGTGGCGTTGGACAGAACCACAGGATTGCCGAAACCCAGGCCTGGGTGGCGAAGCATCAGCGGGGCCGCCCAGGCGCAGATCGCCCGCTCGTCCAGGGTCGTCCAGAAAAACGAGAAGCCACAATGCCCGCTGTGCACCGGGCACTCGGCAAAGGCGTCCCGCACGAACGCGAGCGTTGGATCCGGGTCGGCGGCCATCTCCAACGGCAGTGCCATCCTGAAGATAAACAGCGGCGGGTCGTCGAAACCCCAGAGCGTCAGTTCCAGCGCTGGCACGGCCGCGCTCTTCTTGTTTCCCGCGTGCGCGGTGAAGGCTTGCTGCTTTCTCGCCAAGAAGCGCTCGTCAGCGAACCACTCGAACACGGTGTCGAACATCGCCGGCCCGGCGGGGCGGAATCCACGCCAGTTGCCGAGCCGGTAAAACGCCATGTCGTTGCCGAAGCGATCCGCAAAAGCGCGCACGACACTTGCCAAGCGAGCACCGTTCCCGTCCGGGTGTGCGTGCGAGAAGACGACGACCTCAAGACATGGCGCCGCGAGAACGTGCTTGCCTTCTTTGAGAGACAGTTCAGAGGTGATCATTGTTTACCAGGAGTGATGCGGCCTTAGCCACGCGCCGCGCGACGCGCAATTCGACGACATGCTCAGTCTTCGTAGTCCGCGCGGCACCGTGTGCGCAGTGTCACATGAAACGGTGGTTCCACGGTCGTATCGTCGATGGCGGCATAGTTGAAGCTGATCGAACCGATAAGAGCCAAGTCTTCTTTCTTCACTGGTTCTTCAGGTTGAGCGGCGGCCAGGCGCTTGCCTAGCTCTTCGAGAAGGGTCGCTTGGTTTTCCACGATCACATCGGCCCGTGCAAGCGCATCCAACCAGATGTGCACCGATTCGACCAGACGTCGCAACGACGTGGATGGAAGGGTCCACTCCAGGTCGCTTGCGGCGACATCGCGTCTCTGCTTTGGGCCTTTGACCAGTACATCGACGGTGGACCAATCGTAGTCGACGGCGCGACCGACGGATTGGACCCTCACAGTCTGATGTTTCGATTCTAGCCGCCGAAGGTCGTCGACCATGTCGGCGGTGGTTGCGTAAAGCTTGTGCACTTCGGTGGCGTCCAGCTTGAGTCTGATCGAGTGCCCGCGAAGGACAGCACGATACCGCACGACAGGGCGCTGCCTGTCCTCGACGGGTGGCGACATCGCGACAGCGTCATCGAAACACTGTGCTGGGCTCCGCCGCGCACACGCCAGCGCCAAGGCGTTCACTGCCTCGATTTCGATCGGCGTGGTGCCAGCGCTACGCCGCGCAACCGTCCCGAGTGGCGGCGTTAGGTTCGCCAAGGTGCTCGACGAGCAACTCGACCGGCCATGCTGGGAGCGCACCAACTCGCTCGGTGAAGACGGTGTTGGCTTCTTGAACCACGGGCAATGCAGCACCGTTCCTCTGTAGATCACCGGGCGGTCCGGAGAGCCGCCCGTTCTTTCGATACCCGAAACGGCGTTCCCGCCAAGCCTGCGAGCCGCCCTTCGAAACTCGTCGGAAACGCTCACTTTGAGGTTTGGGGCCTCGACATCGGCGTCCCCCAATTTGCGACAACCACTTGGCGCCCGCTTCGGTGCATCACTATCGACGCCAATCAAGATCACGAAGCTGGACCGCCACGCGACATCAACGCCTTCCACTGGCCTCAGCGCACGCGTCTTCACACCGCATGCCGTCGCCAGTCCCGCCAAGAGGACGAAGTGAACCTTCATCATCCGAGCCAGAGCATACGTGTGGGCCAAGCTCAGCCTTCCTCCGAGGCTTGAATCGGTTCGGAGAACGAAAGCACTGAACGCCCGCTGTCAGTCGCAATCTCCGTTGTACCGAACACGGCGGCAGTGACGGCAAACGAACTTGTAGAACGCCGGGCTACCGCGCGGCTCGTATTGCTCGATGATCGACCGCAAGTCCTCGACTGTGAACCCAGACTCGGACGAGAGTGAAAGCATCCCGACCTCATCCAGATCGCGGATCTCTGCTCGCGGAGCATCACCATGGAACTCGCAGGCGTCGTCACAGCAGGCGATCCAGCTCTCCTGCTGCCAGGACAGGTAGCCTGGAGTCCTGCGAGTGACCTCGTCGACGATCGCGCTGGAGAGCCCCGCTGATACCAGCGGGCCGGCATCTACCAGCGTCGCGTCGAACCTGCGTGCAAGACTCCCGTCTGCGATGCACCAGGGACACACGACTTCCACATTCTGGATCGCATAAACCGCAGCGGAGTACGAGTAACCACGCGCTTGTCCGCAGCACTCGCACACCGCATCGCTCACTTTGATCGACCCGGTCCCTAGCGGGTCGGGATGATACTTGAAAGCTGGAAGACGCTCCGCGCTACTCATGAGTCACCGCACCACATCCCCGTAGGTCCGTCTAACGGTTGTGGCGTTCAGCAGCCAACGCCAGATACAACATCCCCAAAAAAGCCACCACGCATGCAGGCGCAGGGTTGGCTGAAGGCCTCGAAGGATGCTCAGGCGCAAACGCCCCTGTGCAGGGCGAAACGGACCGCACCCGCCGGTTGGCCTGCGGCGGCGACTTGCTAGACCCCCCCGCGCGTGAAGATCACGCTCGTCCCATCTGGCAGGTTCTTGATGCGCTCGTGAATCGGCCCAAGGCGTTTGAAGTGCTCCTCTAGCGGCACGACGCGCGTGTTTTCGACGGAGTAGTCTCCGCCCAGTACCGGCAGCTGCACGTAGCTGTAGCACTGCCCCTAACGCGTCCCTCGCTACGCTCCCTCCGCTCCGCCGCCGCGAAAACGCTGCTTCGTTAGGCGTCCCTTTACCAGATGTACATCTAGATGTACATCTAGAGTATGGCAAAAAGCTACACGCTGGCCAGTGCGCGAGCGAAGTTGGCGAAGATCGTAGATGAAGTGGAGTCGGGAAAGGAAGTTGAGCTAACGCGGCGCGGAAAGAAAGTGGCCGTGGTGATGTCGGCGGCCAGGTACGCCCGTTTGCGCGGAGATCACGTGGCGTTCATGACAGCATACGAGACGTTTTGCGACGAGACCGATCTGGCGGAGGTGGGAGTGGAACCCGGCTGGGCGCGTGGCCTTCGAGATCGCGACGCCGGGCGGGGCGTTAAACTGTGACCCGATTCCTCTTGGATACGAGCACTGTTTCGGCGGTCGTCTGGAAGATCCCGGACCGGGGCGTACTCAAGCGGTTGACCCAGCATGGAGGGGAGTGCGCGATCTGTGCGCCGGTCTGGCATGAACTGCAGTTCGGCGTGCGTCGACTTCCCCGCGGGAAGCGGAGAACCGCCCTGGAGGGCTTCCTGGAGGAAGTAGTACGCGCGACACTACCGATCCTGCCCTACGACGAGCGGGCTGCGGACTGGCACGGCGCGGAACGTGCGCGACTGGAGCGCTCCGGAAAGAAACCGCCATTCGTGGACGGGCAGATCGCAGCCATTGCTGTGACCTCAGAGATCCCGTTGATCACTGCGAATCCTGCCGACTTCAAATTGTTCAGGGGGCTCGTCGTTCACAATTGGGTGAGCGGACGATGACGCCTGCCCAACGATTGAGGCGTTCCGAAGCCACCAGTTCACGGTCGGGTCTGCCGACCGGATCACCGAGTATCGGCGACTCAGCCCCGCGGGTCGGCCACGTCGTCGCGGCGCCGCGCCGCCGTGGATGATAACCGACGAGAGGACGCGGCAACCGGCAAGTGATAGCGTGGTTTCGCGCTCGCGCGCTCGCGATACGCCCCGGCGCTGAACAACACGCGCAACGACGACCGCGCCGGCCGCAACGAGCTGGGCCTCGAGGTCGTCCACGCGTTTCTGGGCGGTTTTGTCTTTCACAGAAATGACGGCGGCGACAACGCACCGACTGCCTTTCAAGTTCCCCAGAGGTCATCGGAAGCATGTCGTCCGCCAGCGGTCATGCCGCACAGGCACCAAGGCCATGGCGCGACGGCGTTCGCTAGGTGGCCGCTCAATACATGGTGTTGCCGTTCTTCGATTCGGCTGGGACGTCCTGAATGGCATCCCAATGCTCAACGATCTTGCCGTTGTCGTCGAACCGGAAGAAGTCCATGGTGACATACTGATCATTGCCCGGCCAGACTTGGTGAGTGTGTAGCGCGACGAGATCTCCCTCGGCGACGGCGCGGACGAACTCGATGTCTTTGTCGGGATACTCTTTTTGCATCCGATTGAAGTAGTCAATGAAGGGCTGCGGACCGTTGTCTACCAGAGGGTTGTGTTGGATGTACTCGTCGCCAACGTACAACTCCACTGCCCTCGCAGGGTCGCCTCGATACGCCATTTCGTAGAACGCAATCGCGTTGGCTTTGTTTGCTGCCAAGTTGTGATCCATTGTGCCTCGCCTAGCGCTAGCGCCAACGCTGCCCAGAATACCACGCGAGGGAAAGTGGCGAAGCATGACCGGGCCGCCCAGGCGCAGATCGCCCACTCGTTCAAGGCTGTCGAGAACAGCCTAGCAGCGCGCGACGTGCTACCCCGGTCCCGCGCTCCGTCACGATCCGGCGCGGCGAATCATCATTGCCGCAAAGTCGTTGGCGTTTTCGGCGCGGACAGTTGTGTTCACGTGCTCGGATGGCCACACGCGAAAGCACTCGTCTGCGAAGGCCTGGCCGACCATGGCGACTCCGCGGAAGTCGAGCACGACCTCACGAAAGCGTTCTAGGCCGCGCATCACTCGTTTGGCCTCGGAACGCGATACAAACGACGGCCCGATGTCAAATAGCTGAACTCGAATGCGCGTGCGGTCGAACGCATGCTCGGAAGTGTATTCGTTGAAGATTTGTTCAAGGTCATTGGGCGATTCAGCGTCCAGTTCGACTTGGATCCGTGTTCCCGCGACAACCTCGCTCGGAGCCACTGCCTGGTCGGCGCGGCGATTGTCGACGATCCACGCCATGCCGTTTGCTTCGGCCACGAAGTAGTTTGCCACCTTCGACGTGAAGAAGATCCCTTCTCCACTGTGCCGCGCAGGCATCGTCGTAAGCTTGCCTTTGGAGAGTTCCTCCAGTGCCGCGTGATGGGACGGAAGGTCTTGCGCACTGCGCAGTCGTTCAAACAAGCCGATGCCGTCGTCGCGCACCGTGATGGCGAGTGCGGATGGGCGAAACTCCTCCACCACGACTTCGATCTTGCTTGCGTCCGCGTGGCGTCAGCGTCGCCCTACCGCTGATCCAGTGTTCGGCGCTTTCGTGATCCAGGAC
>CALMUT010000126.1 GCA_937872925.1 uncultured Myxococcales bacterium
TCGATCACACTAGCCTTTATCCGCTACGACCGGCCCGACTTCCGAGCGAGGGTGAAGAATCGCCCTCGGCGTAGCGAACCGGCAGCGGCAGGGTGAGGGAGAGACGCGCCGAATTGGGCGGCAGCCGCGTCAGTTCCAGTTTTCCACCGAGTTCGAGGGCCCGCTTGCTCAAGTTGCCGAGCCCCCGCCCCGCACCGATGGCACCCGGCGCCGTTTGCGTCTCTCGGGTGCCGTCGTTTTCGAGCACGAAGTGCAGTTCGTGGTCGGACACCTCCAAAAGCACCACGAGCTCCTTAGGCACGGCGTGTTTGATGGCGTTCGTCAAGCCTTCCTGGAATGTGCGTAGCAGTTGCACGAACACATATGGACGTGGCGGCGAAGCGTCGCTCGGGATCTTGAAGTCGAAGCGTACGGCGATCTCGCTGACCTCCGCGATGCGCGCCGTCTCTCGGCGCAGCGTCGCCGACAGTTCCGCCCAGTCACGGTGTTCGTCGTCCAGACCGTGCATGATGGTGCGGATCTCACGACTTCCCTCCTCGGCGAGCTCCGCAATGCCAGACAGCGCCTGAGATGCGTCGCTCTGTCGGCTGGCGGCTTGAGCAAGATAGCCAATCCCCGTGGTCACTCGCCCCAGCCCATCGTGCAGATCTCGAAGCATCATTTCACGCTCGCGCACCCCGACGGCAAGCGCGTCCGCGGTCTCTGCTAAGCGCCGGGAGATGGCGGCAAGGCGAGCGACCAATACCCAGGCGCCGGAGGCCACCAACGCCAGCATGCCGAAGTGCGCGACCGTGTCGCTGCCGCCGATCCAGCCGACGCTCATGAAAACGTCGTGCAACGCAAAGGGCGTGTAGGCGGCAAAGCCCACAGCATACACACCCGCCTCGCGGTCGCGCTCGCGGAAGCGACGGAAAAGGACGTGCAGGATCGCGAGAAACACCGCGACGGTAAGCAAGCGGTACACGATCAGAAACACGTTGGTCACCGCGAACGGCGGTCGCACCAACGCAAACCCGAAGCCTGCGATCGAGGTCACCACGAAGGGCGGCAAGACCAGCGCGAGGGGACGCTCGCCGCGGTGGAATACGCTGTAGAAGAAAAACACGCCCCCCATGCCGAGGGACATCAACCCGAAGGCCCAAAGGATCAGCCAGGAACTGGGTTCCAGTCCTAAAAAGGCCCGAGCCTGGGTGTAGAACCCAGTCCACAGCGCCGCGCCCAAGGACCAAAGGGCAAAGCTCATGAACGCGCGTCGCTCCGCGCCGCGCAACGCAATGCCCATGGCAAGTAGGGCGCTGAACAAGAACGCAAAGCTCAAAAAGATGCGTGCGGCGTCGCGATAGAGGACGGCGCGCACGTGCGCCATGGGCTGGCCGACCACGGGCGGTCCAGTCAATCCGGCTTTGATGTAGCCAGCCTCAATGCGGAGCACCAGCCACTTGCCCGAATCCGTCCCTTGCAGTGGGACGAGGTGAAACGCCCGCGCTGCCGCGTCCGGCACATGCAAACTGCTGCGCAGGGTTCCGTCGACGTAAATGTCAAAGGGGCCGTAGGTGCGCGGCAGGAACAGTTCATCGCCGGTTTCGGTCCGCGGAAGGCGCGTGGCTATCCACACCGTGCCCTGGCCGGAAACGACCTCGTCCGCGCGAGCCAAGGGGGTCCAGCCTTGTGCCGGAACCGCGTTGGTTTCCCTCGTTGGCAGCGACCACTGGGCGCGTTCGTCCGGCTGCGGCTCACCGCGTCGATGCCAAAACGGCCCCGGCATCGGAGTGCGATGTGTGCTGGCTTCCGCAGCGCTCGGTGGCGCGGACGTTGGCTGCGCATGACTCCACTGCGGCGTCACGAAAGCGACCACGACAAAAGCGACCAGAGCGATGGCCAGCGCGATTCGCGTTTCGCGGCTCAGCATGCGGAGACGAGGACGGTGTGAAAGCGCAGCGCCCTGCCCTGAGGATACCACGCAGCGTAGGTTTTGATTGCTGCCCGGTCGAGGTTCGCGTCAAACTCGGTGCCATGCGAAATTTTTGGGGGCTGAGCGCGCGTGTCTTGAGTCTGTTACTGCCGCTGGCTGCCTGTGCTGGCGCGACGGTGGCCTGCTCTGGAGACAAGGCACCGCCCCGAGGGCAGCTGATCGTGGCGTTCCAAACGGATCTATCCATCCCTAAGGATGTGCAAACGATCGTGATCAGCATCTACGCCGGGGGCTCCAAGGTCTACCACCAGCGCTTTCCGCTGGCGCCCAACGGTAAGTTCAACCTGCCGGGCACGCTGGCCATTGTGGCCGGCGAGAAGAAGAACCAACCGATCACCGTGCGGGTGGTGGGGCTCGACCAGGCGGACAAGGCCCAGGTGATCCGTCAGGCCGTGTCCACCGTGCCGACGGATCGCCTCGCGTTGTTGCATCTGCCACTGCAGTTCCTATGCATCCAGAAGGTTGACCAGGGCGTCGACATCGACGGTACTGAGGAATACAACGACTCTTGCACGGGCAAAGAACAGAGCTGCATCGCCGGCGACTGCAAACCCGACGAGATCGATCTGACCACGCTCCCGAACTACGCCGGCGACCTCGTATTCGGCGGCGTGGCTGGGCCAGGGTTGGCCGGCGGACAGTGTGTCGACGTCTTGAGTTGCTTTGCCGGGGCAAGCAGCGTCGTGCCGGACATGTCGAACTGCAGTATTCCGCTACCAAGCGGCGGCGGCGATTTGCCTGAGGGCCCCGGCGGCCCCGGCGGCGGCGCACCACCGAGTGACACGACCAGCACGCATGCGGGCGAAGTTGGCTTCAACTTCAACATCGGGCTTTCATTGCCACCGGGCGGCGCGGGCATTTGCGATTCGGCGCGCTGCATCGTGGCCCTAGACAACGACGCTCTCATCGGCTGGCGTGCAGAAAACGGCCGCGCCATGTTGCCGCCCGCGGTGTGCGCACGCCTCGGTACCAGCATTGACGACATCTTGGTGACCGAAAGCTGTGTCACGAAGAAAACCGCCTTCCCGACTTGCGGTCCCTGGTCCAACGTCACGGGGGGAAACGCCCCGCAGAGCGACGCGGGCAGTTCCGGCGAAAGCTCCGTGGTGGACGACCCCTGCCGCAGCGCCGAACCGGGCTTGTACTGCGAGTGGGAAATACAGTCTGGCGGCGGCGAGACCATCGTAGACTGCGGCCCGGACGGATTGGTCAGTTCGGTGCCGTGCAATCCTGGAGATAGCTGTATCAACGACGGCGAACCGCAATGCACAACGGGAGGCACGCAGCTGCCCGATAGCGGCGGGGTCGCGGGGGGGGCGGGCCTCGGCAACGGGGGCGGGGGGGCGGTCCCCGACGCCAGCCGGGGGGGCGCCCTCCCCGGCGCAGGGGGCGCCCC
>CALMUT010000127.1 GCA_937872925.1 uncultured Myxococcales bacterium
CACACCCAGGGGGAAAACCCCCAACCGATTTTTGGCGGCCCAACCGCCCCCCGCCAGTGGCGCCGGCGGCGTCGTGCCCGCCGGCCACACCCGATCGAATAAAAGCACCCGCGCCCGCTCCCCCTTTTCGGGGCCGTCCAAGTACTCGTAGTACCGACCGGACTTGCGAGCGCGCAGTTGCGCGGCGCCCCGCTGGATCACCAACTCCGGCTCTTCGAAGAGATGCTGCAGCTCCACGACATCGACCATGGCGGCGGCAAGCGACGGCTGCGTCGCGTACAGATAGCCTTCCCGTAGCAACAGTGCGCGCGCTATCTCGGGGCGATTGCGTACGACTCGATACAACCGACTGAAGGTGTACCCGGGCGCGGGATTCTGATCGATTTGCCGCCGATAACTGAGCACCTCCCCGGGCGCCGTCTCGTCGACCCGAGGCGCGCGCAGGAACAGCACAGGCTCGGCCTTGGCGCGGGCAAGCAGCTCCGCCCGCCCCGGATCGGGCGGTGCGAAGCCAGCCCGGGTTTTTTCCCTGCGCAGGTCCGCGATGCGCTCGCGACACGTGCGCTTGGCGGGCTTTGCCACCGGAGCGCTCGGCACGGCTGCCTGCACGCGCGCGGCCGCCGCCGGCGCCGGTGCCGCCGATGGATCTGTGCCCGACGAACACGCCAGGCAAGCGCCAAAAACGCCAAAAACCAAGCGTTTCACGGCGCAGACCGTAGCCCCGTCGCGCCCAGGCTGCAACGTAGTGCCCCCTCGCCGAGCCCTATGACTATGCTGCCGACCCCATGATAGCCCAGGCTCGAACCCTTTCCGTAGACGTCGGCGGAACCGGCATCAAGATGCTGGTTCTCGCTGCGGATGGCACCCGCGCCACTGAACGGACGCGCAAACCGACCCCCCAGCCTGCAACGCCAGACGCCGTGCTCACCACGATCCTGGAAATGAGCCAGGCGCACGCGCCGTTTGATCGAGTCGCCGTTGGATTCCCTGGCGTCGTGCAACAAGGCGTGATCCGCACAGCCCCAAACCTGGGAACGGAAATGTGGGCGGGGCATGACCTCGCCGCAACCCTCGGCGCCGCTCTGGGCTGCCCCTTGCGCGTCATGAACGATGCCGACTTGCAGGGCTTCGGTGTCATCACCGGCAAGGGCGCTGAGATGGTGCTTACCCTAGGCACTGGCCTCGGGGCGGCGCTGTATACGGACGGCGTGTTGTATCCCAATCTCGAACTTGGCCACCATCCGTTCAAGAAGGGCTGCACGTACGAGGAACGCATTTGTGATGCCGAACTGGATCGCATTGGCAAAAAACGTTGGAGCGAGCGCGTGCTGGAGATGCTGAACCAGCTGCAACCGATCTTCAACCCCGAGCAACTGCACCTGGGTGGCGGCAACGCCCGCAAGCTCCGCGTGCCCCTACCGGACAATGTGCGCGTTTTCGAGAACTCCCAGGGGCTCATGGGCGGACTGCGTTTGTGGCAGCGTACGGAGGCGTCGTGAGTTTGGAACTGACCGACCCCCGGCTCCCGGGGTCCGAAGCGGAGCTGCAGCAGCGCTTCGAAAGCTTGCAACAGCGTCTGGTTCCCCTGTGGCGTGCCATCGAGAGCCTCGACGACGACGGTGAACAAACCATCGTCGTCGTGCCTTCCCTGACGGTGGATTTTGCCGCTCTGGAAGGTTCGTTGCTGCAAGCCTACGAAGAGAGATTCCTGTTCTTGCTGCTGTTGTTGCGGCAACCCAGTGCGCGGCTCATCTACGTCACCTCCGCACCCATCGTACCGAATATCGTCGACTACTACTTGGGGCTTCTACCGGGCGTGGTGACCAGCCACGCGAGGCGACGCTTGTTCCTGATTGCACCCTGCGACGGCGCCCCGCAACCGCTGAGTCTCAAGCTGCTGCAGCGGCCGCGACTCTTGAGTCACATCCGATCCCTGATCCCGAACCCCGACCGCGCGCATCTGGTTCCATTCAACACCACGCACTACGAACGCGACTTGGCGTTGCGGCTCGGCATCCCCATGTATGCCGCGGATCCGAAGACCCTCGAACTCGGCACCAAGAGCGGCGCGCGCAAGCTCTTCCGCGACTGCGGACTCTCGCTGCCCCTGGGCTACGAAGACCTGCGTTCCGAACAGGACATCCTTAGCGCACTCGCTGAGTTGAAGAAGCAGCGCCCGGACGTCAAGCAAGCCATGGTGAAACACGACGACGGGGTGAGCGGCGAAGGCAACGCCGTGGTGGACTTGCGGGAGGTGCCCGCCACCCCAGACGCCATCCGGCCCCGCGTCGCTCAAATGAAGCTGGAGGCCAAGCACCTCAGCGTCCCGCAGTTCCTGGAGAAGTTTGCGGCGCAAAAGGGCATCGTCGAAGAGCGTGTGCTCGGCGCGCGGATCGAAAGCCCCAGCGTGCAGATGCGCGTCACCCCGCTCGGCAAAGTCGAGTTGCTTTCGACCCACGACCAGCTACTGGGCGGTAGCGAAGGCCAGAAGTACGAGGGTTGCGTCTTTCCAGCGGACACTGCCTACGCGCGGCTCATCGCCGAACAGTCCGTCCAAGTTGGCCCCGCCCTCGTGGCCCAGGGAGTGCTGGGCCGCTTCGCGATCGACTTTGTGTGCGCGGAGCAAGCGGGCACTTGGGCCCCCTTTGCCATCGAGCTCAATCTGCGGAAGGGCGGAACCACGCATCCGTTTCTGACCCTGCAGTTCTTGACGGACGGGAAGTACGATCCCGCAGGAGCACGCTTCCACCTGGAGAGCGGCCGCGAGAAACACTACGTCGCCGGGGACGGCCTGGCCTGCCCCGAGTACCGCGCGCTGACGCCAGACGACCTTTTCGACGTCGCCGTGCGGCACCGGTTGCACTACGACCACGTGATCCAGTCCGGCGTTGTCTTTCACATGATGAGTGCGATCGGCGACCGTGGTCGTTTCGGCATGACCGCCGTCGCGGACAGTCGGAGTGCAGCGAAGGAGTTGTTCCAACGCACTCAACGCGTCGTGCGTCAGGCCGCGGACGAGGCCTTGGTGCATCGTCCGCTACCCGACTAGCGCCGAAGCGCGGTTTCCCGACGCGCTCTCAATTCGTCGACGTTTGCTGGGCGCCCGCTTCTTTTTGGGCGACCTCGTCCAAATACGCTTGAGAGGGCTGCGGCATGCTCTCCAATGCCGATTCGAGCACTTCGTCCAATTTGTGCACGAAGATGAACTCAAGTTCGTCTCGCACTTCTTTGGGCACTTCGTCGACGTCCGCCTTGTTGCGTTCGGGCACAAGCACTCGGCGGATCCCGGCGCGGTGCGCCCCCAGGGCCTTTTCTTTGAGGCCACCGATGGGCAGCACCCGACCGCGCAACGAGATCTCTCCGGTCATGGCCACGTCGTGGCGTACGCGGATCCCCGTGAGCAGGGATACCAAGGCGGTGAACATGGTGATGCCCGCGCTCGGTCCGTCCTTGGGCATGGCTCCCGCGGGGATGTGGATGTGGATGTCGCTCTTCTCCAGGAAGTCCTTGGCGATTCCGTACTTCTCCGCGTTCGTGCGCACGTATGAGAGCGCCGCATGTGCACTCTCTTTCATGACATCACCCAGCTGCCCGGTAAGTTGCAGTTTGCCGGAACCGAACATGCGAGTGGCCTCGATGAAGAGGATCTCGCCGCCCACGCTGGTCCATGCCAGGCCCGTGACGACACCGGTCTCTTCGGTACGCTCTGCGACTTCGCTGGTGTACTTGATGGCACCCAGGTACTCGCGCAGATCGTCCTCGGTCTTGACGGTGCGGGGCGTGGTGTCGCCCTCCGCCACCTTTACCGCCACGCCACGGATCACGCTCGCGACAGTTCGTTCCAAGGAGCGCACGCCAGCCTCACGGGTGTAGTGCTCGATCACCTCCTCGATGGCCTCGTCGGTGATGGTCAAAGTCTCGGAGGTGAGACCGTGTTCCTCGAGCTGCTTCGGGATCAGGTGTTGGCGCGCAATGGCCAGTTTCTCCCGCCGCGTGTAGCCGGGGATTTCCAAGATCTCCATGCGATCGCGCAGGGGTGGTGGGATCGGATCGGCCACGTTGGCCGTCGCCACGAACATCACGCTGGACAGGTCATAAGGGATTTCCAGGTAGTGATCTGCGAACGCGTTGTTCTGTTCTGGATCGAGCACTTCGAGCAATGCCGCACTCGGATCGCCGCGGAAGTCGTGCCCGATCTTGTCGACCTCGTCCATCATGAACACGGGGTTGATGGTGGAAGCCTTTTTCATGCCCTGGATGATCTGGCCGGGGAGCGCGCCCACGTAGGTGCGCCGATGGCCGCGAATGGCCGCTTCGTCGTGCACGCCGCCGAGACTGATGCGCACGAACTTGCGATCCAATGCCCGGGCAATGCTGCGTCCCAAGCTGGTCTTTCCGACGCCAGGGGGGCCGAGCAGACACAGGATGGGGCCCTTCTTGTCCTTCTTCAGCTTGCGCACGGCAAGGTATTCGACGATGCGCTTCTTGACCTTCTCGAGCCCGTAGTGGTCTTCGTCCAGCACCCGACGCACCTCGGCGATATCCAGGTTGTCTTCGGTCTGGTTCGTCCACGGAATGTCCAGGATCCAGTCCAGATAGGTACGAACCACCGTGTACTCGGCACTGCCGACCTGCATTGAGCGCAGGCGCTTGAGCTGCTTCCTAGCGACGTTGTCCGCCTCGCTCGGGAGATGCGCTTTGGCGATGCGTTCCTCAAGACCGTCGAGATCGCCTTGGTCGCCGTCGTCTTCTCCCAGCTCTTCTTTGATGGCCTTGAGCTGTTGGCGCAGCACGTACTCGCGCTGGTTTTTGCCCATCTCCTCCTTGATCTGGGAGTTGATGCGTTCGCGCATCTTCAGAATTTCCAGCTGCCGGGTCAGCAGGCGCAGCACCTTTCGGATGCGCTCCTTCACTTCGACAGTCTCGATCAGCTGAGCCTTTTCCTCGACGGGCGCGTCCAAATTGGCGGCGACGAGATCGGCCAAAGCGCCAGGCGCCTGGATCGAGTCGATCAGGGAACCCGCTTCCCGGGGCAACTCGGGCATCAGCTGAATCACCTGCTTCGCGACGTCGCGGAGACTCATTGCCAACGCTTCGGCCTCGACATCCTCAATCGGCGCGGACTCAACTCTTGTGGTCTTCGCCTTCAAGTACGGAGCCGTGTCCGTCAACTCGTCGAGACGGATGCGGGTCAGCCCCTGGAGAATGAGGGAGTAGTTGCCAGAGCTGTGCTTGAGAGCCTTGAGCACGCGTGCCGCGCAGCCCACGGGATACAAGTCGTCTGCGCCGGGGTCGTCCGTAGACGGATCGCGTTGGGCAAAAATCGCAATGACCGGTGACGGCAGATTGTGCACGTCCTCGACGAGCGCGACGGATTTCTCTCGACCCACGTCGAAGGGAGCCACGGCGCCGGGAAACAGCACAGCGTTCCGAATGGGCAGAACGGGAAGGTCGCTGCCGAATCGGACTTCTTCGTCGCTGCTATCCGGCTCCTTGGACTCTCCGCGCTTCTTGCGTTCACTCATTTTCGTTTTTTCCCTTCACACGGGGTTTGGCGCCGCCGTTCGGAGGCACTCAGACTGGCTTTTCCTTCGTCCGAGGACTTGGGTCAAGCTAAGCACCCCTGCGCCCCGCGTCCATAGCTGGCACGGGGCTTGCGCGGGGGCAGTGGCTGCACAATGATGCGGCCCCGCAAGTTGATCGCAAAAAGCCCCACGCGCACGGTTTTCTTTGGGACTCCCGAGATCGCCGTCCCAGCCCTGCAGGCCCTGGCGCATACGACCCAGGTCGTCGGCGTTGTCTGCCAGCCAGACCGACCCGCAGGACGCGGGATGAAGTTGCGTGCGCCGGCGGTGAAGGAAGCTGCCCTGGAGCTCGGTCTCAAGGTCCACCAGCCTGTGAAGGTGAAGACCGGAAACCTGCACGAATGGCTGCGAGAGCGCTCCGTAGACATCGCCGTGGTACTGGCCTACGGCCGCATCCTGCCCCAGGCCGTGCTCGACGCGCCCACTCGCGGTTGCGTGAATCTGCATGCGTCACTTTTGCCCCGGTTTCGCGGGGCGGCGCCGATCCAGCACGCGATATGGTCGGGGGACACCACGACGGGCATCAGCCTGATGCAGATGGAAGCCGGGCTACTGCCGTCGGGAGCTGGCCATCGCACCGGACGACGACGCGGGCAGCCTCAGCGCGCGGCTCGCCGCTCTGGGGCGGACTGTGATCGAGTTGGACCTGCCCCGGGTGCTTTCGGGAGAGCTGCAGGCTGTCGCCCAAGACGAAGCCCTGGCGACTCACGCCCCGCCCATCGGCAAATCGGACTGTGCCCTGGATTTCGGCAAGTCCGCGGCGGAGTTGGCGCGGCAGATCCGGGCCTTGGCGCCGCGGCCGGGGGCGACGGCACGTCTGAACGAAAAACGCCTACGCATCACTCAAGGGGCAGAAAGCCCCTTGCCTGCTCCGGGCCCCCCGGGGCACGTCGAAATTTGGGACAAAAAGCGGGTCCTGGTCGCCACGGCGGCCGGCACCCTGGAAATCCTCCGAGCTCAGCTGGAGGGCCGGAAAGAGCTTCCTGCCCAGGACTTGGCCAATGGGCGTGTGGTCGGCCAGGGTGACATCTTGGGATGAGTGCTCAAACCGCGGCTTTTTGCCTCCCCTCCGCGCCGCCTCGGCGGCCGCCGAATGCATCGATTCAGTGGGATCGATGCATTAAGATGCCCGTGGGTGCTGCAATCGTTCTCCGAGGAAATCCGCCGAGAATTCCCGTTGTTCCGCATCGTGCACAAGGACGGGAACCGGCTGAGCCGCGCCATCGATGTGGCGCTGCGCGTCGTGACCCTCGGGCGCATGACCGAGTACCTCACGCACTACCACACGGTGATCGGCGACACGCTCTACGTACCGCACTGCTGGGACGCCACGCCGGAAGTCGACCGAGTGATCACGTTGCGACACGAACGCGTGCACTTGCGACAGCGACGGCGTTTGACCCTGCCGCTGATGGCTTTTCTTTATTTCGTCCCGATCTTGCCACTGGGACTTGCCTACGGTCGCGCTCGCATCGAATGGGAAGCTTACGCGGAGTCCCTACGCGCGACGGCGGAGCTAAAAGGACTCGCGGCGGCCAAGGCGCCGAGTTTCCGCAGGGAGTTACTCCGACGCTTCACCAGTGCGGACTACGGTTGGATGTGGCCGTTTCCGCAACAAGTCGGACGCTGGATCGACCTCGAGCTGGAAGCGATCGAGCGCGAACACTCTCGGAACGGGCGCAGCAACGCATGCGCAGCGGAGGCCTAAAGGGGCGACTATGACTGTTGTCGGCATTGACTTGGGTACGACGAATACCGTCGTCGGTCTGGTTCAAGACGGACAGGCGACCGCAGTCGCAGATGACAAAGGCGACCGCCTGTTGCCGTCCGTGGTTTCGTTCCATCCCAGCGGCAACGTCTTGGTTGGGCGGGCCGCAAAAGAGCGGCGCTTGGTGGACGCTAGCAACACGATCTACTCCGTGAAGCGTCTGATTGGCCGCAGCTGGGACTCCGAAGAGGTCCGCCAGGCCCGCGCGCGCTTCGCCTTCGAGATGCGCGAGGGCCCGGGCCAAGCCACCCTGGTGGTCGCCCGCGGCGAAACCTACACGCTGCCGGAAATCAGCGCATTTGTTCTGCGCCGCGCCAAGGCCATCGCGGACGCCGCCGTGGGCTCGAACGTCGAACGCGCCGTGATCACGGTGCCGGCGAACTTCAACGACTTGCAACGCGCAGCTACGAAGGTTGCCGGACGCGTCGCTGGCATTGATGTGTTGCGGATCTTGAACGAACCCACGGCCGCCGCGTTGGCCTATGGCTACGGCAAGAGCGCGAACGAACGCATTGCAGTCTACGATTTTGGTGGCGGCACCTTCGACGTCACCCTGCTCGACTTGTCCGAGAACGTCTTCGAAGTGCTCGCGACTGCGGGCGACACATTCCTGGGCGGCGACGACATCGACCTCGCCATCGCCGACCGCATGGCAGAGACGTTCTTGCGTGAGCACCGCTACGATCCCCGGGACAATCCCCAAGCCTTCGAGCGACTCCGGGCAAGCGCCGAAGTGCTCAAGGCTCGCCTCTCCACCGAGGGCGTGGTCACGCTGACGATCCCCGAGGTTGCCCACGGCGTCAGTGGACAGTCCCTCGACTTCACCTTCGGCATGACGCGCAGTGAGCTCGACGCCCTCGCGAGCCCCCTGGTCGACAAGACCTTTAAGGTCTGCGGCGAAGCCCTCGAGGTTGCCCGGCTCAAAGCAGACGATTTCGACCAGATCTTGCTCGTGGGCGGCAGCACTCGAATGCCCCTCGTGCGCAGTCGCGTGGAGGAGTTCTTTCAGCGCCCGGTGCTCGGCCACATCAGCCCGGATGAAGTCGTGGCCATCGGCGCGGCGATCCAAGCCGCCGCCCTCACGGGCCAGGAACGCCGTCGCGGCGACATCCCGGTGCCCCCCAACCCCGCCAAGCGACCACGCTCCGTGCCGCCGAAGCGCGGTGCGACGTGGCCACCCAATCGCCCCCGCCCCGAAGGGTTTGAACCCAATACGCAGCCCTATGGCCCGGGCCGTGGCCGCATTCCCACCGCACCCGGCCTCAATGCAGAAGCCGAGGACGCCGTTGCCCCACGCCGACCCTTGGTCGTACCGAGTCCCGGCGCTCCCATGAGCGCGGCGCCGCACACCGCGGACCAAGGTGGCGGCCGCAAGCGCGCGACCACTGGTACCGGCCTGGGACCCGCTCCCGAGCATCCGCCGGCCACCGTCGCCGGCCTCGGTCCTCGCGGACGCATGCCCACAGGCCCCGGCCTCGGTCCTGCGGCGGCCCAGGCGCGTGGCGGTCCGCCCGTCAATACGCTGATGAGCGCCGCCGCGGCCGCGGACCAGGCCCGAAAGACCGGTCCGCGGGGCAAGCTCCCGAGTGTCGTGGATGCGGGCATGGAGCTTCCGTTGATCGAAAGCGGCCGGCCCCCAGGTCCCGAGCCCGAAGACGTCACCGCCCAGAGCCCCGACGTTGCCGAAGAGCTCGCGCGCCAAAGCCGTCGCGGCGCGCGCCCTCCGATCTCGACGCTCACCAGTGAAGACGAAAGCTCGGATCCACCGGGCGGCCCCCCGGTGTATCAGCTGGACGAAGACGATCTATTCGACGACGGCTCCAACCTGATCAACCTCTCGCCGGACACCGCCCAAATGCGTTCCATGGCGGGGCCGGCGTCCACGGATGAAGTTACGGAAGTCGCGAATCGGCGCACCGGAACTTCCACGGACACGCAAACGAAGCGTCGTACGGGATCCGTCGTCGACCAAATGATGCTTCCGGTGCCCGAGGCACCAGACGAAGAAGAAACGACGACCAACGCAGTGCAAGGCATTCCTGCGGCGGCTTTTGGAAGCACCCTCGGTCTTGGCTCCCCCTCCCCCGCGGCCGCGCCCCTCGCGCCCTCACCCCTCGCCCCCTCGGCCCCTCAAGGCGCCCAGGTGCCAGGTCTATTTGGCGCCGGCGCGCAACCGAACCCGCCGGTAACCGCAGGCATGGACGTACCGCCTTGGGCGCAGCAGGCGCCGCAGGCCCCCCAACCGCCACCCATTGCGCCCATGGCTCCGGCCCAGGCGCCCCGGGTGGCGGAAAAACCACCGGGCGTGCCCCTTTTGGTGGACGTCACGCCGCTGTCGCTGCTGCTCGAAACCGTCAGCGGCTATTGCGACGCCATCATCAAACGCAACACGCCCGTTCCCTGTGAAGAGACTCGGAGTTTCGCCACGGCGATGGACAACCAGACCTCGGTGCGCATTCGCGTCGCCCAAGGCGAGTCCAATCAATTCGCCCAAAACGCGCTGCTTGGCGAGGTGGAGCTATCCGGCTTGTCGCCGGCACCCCGGGGCGCGACCAGTATCGCAGTGACCTTCGCCTTGGACACGGACGGACTGTTGAACGTGCGCGCCCGAGACGTGGCCTCCGGCCGCGAGGCCGTCGCAGCGGTACGCTTGATCGCAGTGCCGACGGGCGCAGATGTTTCCGCCTTGGCGCAGCGCCACGCCCAGTACAATGTAACGGGATGATCCTTCCCGCAGACGCAGTCCGCATCGCAGAGTGGGACGAGGTCCTAGACGACGCAAACTACTACGAGGTGCTCGGCGTGCTCCCCATCGCATCGCCCGAAACGATCCGCGACGCGTATCGCGAATTTGCCCTGGCCTTCCACCCAGATCTGCATGCAGACGCCAGCATAGAAACGCGTTCCAAGGTGCAGCGCATCTTCCGACGCGGTTCCGAAGCATACCGAGTGCTTTGCGACAGCCAGCTGCGCATGCGCTACGACATGGGTGTGGAGGCGGGCAAGCTGCGAATGGATCTTGGTGCGCTGCCCAAGCAGACTCCTTCCCTGGCACCGGGCACAACACGGCCCCTACCCGAGTTGTGCAAGACCGCCGCGGCGAAAATCTGCGCGAAGAAAGCCGCCCGCGCCATTGACGACGGCGACCTGGCGGCCGCGCGGGACGCCGTCAAACAGGCGATCGAATACGACGGCGGCTTCAACCCCGAGCTGCAAGAGCGCCTCGAAGCGCTTGAACTCGCAGTATTCGCCACGGGCGGCTCATAGACGCCGCCGCGTGGCTTCGCGTGTGCCCCGTCGACTTAGAAGCGCACGCCGACCGTCGCCGTACCACCCGCTTGCACGTTGGCGCCGGCAACTTTGCGGCCTTGCTCGGGATGCACGAATACGACGGTGTGATTGCCCGGAGTGACCGAAACCCCCATCACCGGCGTCATGCCCATGGGGCGACCGTCGAGCACCACGTTGGCGCGGGGAATCGAGTTGATGTTCAGGGTGCCCATGGCCGCAGGAGCCGGCTTTTCCTCAACCGCCGCCTTGGCCACCGCCGGGGCCGCCTTGGCACTCGACACCTTGGCGGGCGCGCTGCTCGCCTTGTCCGCCTTGTCCGTCTCCACCTTCGCGGCCGGCGCCTCGGTCTTTTCTTCGACCTGGGGCGTTTCGGCCTTGGGCGCGTCCGCGACGGTTTCCGTCCGGGCCACCGGCGTCAGGTCGATATGCAGTGCCGACTCGCCGCCGGCCTCCACGCTCACCGCCCGGGCCGCCGTCGACTCGTAGCCAGGGGCCGTCGCCGTGATCAAACGGGTTCCAGCGCGCGCGGCGTCGATCCGACAAGGTGATGTCGAGCACTTCTCTTCACCGTCCACCAACACGCGCAGTCCGCTGACGGCTTTGCCGCCAACCCCCGCTGCGGTCACCACAACGCTCCCCGTAGAGCCACCGCCAAAGCCAAGGGCCGAACCCTTGACTGCGGCGAAGCCAATTCCAGTCCCGGCGATCAACACCACCGCTGCAGCAGCGGCCAGCCACGGCAGGATGCTGCGCGACTTCGGTGCCGGCGGAGGAAGCGACTCCATCACCGGTGGGATGCTCGAAAGCCGACCAGAGTCGGCGCTGGGCTGTGTCACGGCAACCGCCGGCACGGGCGCAAACGCCTGCACAGGCGGCGGCGCCGAACCGCCGGCGCGCAACAAACCCGTGGGGACGCGTGCACTGGTGGGCGGCGCCGAAACCTTGCGAGGTGCGGGCGCAGACGCCGTCGGCGCAGACGCCGTCGGTGCGGACGCCGTCGGTGCGGAAACCGGGGGCATGGGAATGGGCGGCAGCGGCGCGCTTTTCAGAGCGCTCGATGCACGAGCGAGCACGGGACCCGAAACGCTCTGAGAGCGCGGGGCCGGCCGGGACGTCGGCAGCGGGTTCACAACCGAAGAGGGAAGCGCGACGGTCGGTCCGTCGTCGAGCTCCGCATCGTACTTCGGCAGGATCGGCCGACTCGACGCTGGCTTCGGCTTCGACTGCATCAGCGCATCAAGAGGAGACGGAGCCGCGACCGGCGCATCCTCAATCAGTTCGGCGTCCGAGGTCGCGACGGGAAGCGGTTCCGTTTCGGAATCATCGCTCATCTCACGCGCGTCGATGGTTTCGACCTCGTCGTCCTCAACAAGCTCAGCAGCTTCGACGGTCTCCACCTGCTCCAGCTTCGGCTTGCGCATGCTCGGCGGCAGCGGCAACCCGGAAACCCGACCTGGCGGTTTCGGCAGGGACGAAGGGGCGCGCTTCGAGGCGGGCGCCTTGGTCATTAGCTCCGGGAACAACTCGTTGTCGGGGTTGGGGGTTGAGGGCGAAGATTGGACGGCGAACATGGTGTGGCTCCTCCTCTGCCCCCGCCGGCTGCCCGGTTCGGGACGCGGCAATTTATCTGAAATTCCCGCCCGTGCACGTCGGAATCTGCCGCTACCGCGAAAAAAGTGCACAGAATTTACGCCGTCATCAAAGTTTTCCACTAGGGACGAAAACCCCGGAACCCATTTGGGGTTTGGGTCGAGTGCGTTGGCGCGCGCAGGTGCACTAATCCAGAGAGTGTGCGGCGCGGGCGTGGGCGCGAAGGAGCGCGGGTGTGGGCGCGAGAGCGAGCGTGGGCGCGAGAGCGAGCGTGGGCGCGAGAGCGAGGGCGAGAGTGGGCGCGAGAGCGAGCGTGGGCGCGAGAGCGAGGGCGAGAGTGGGCATTCCGCTGGACGCATCGGGCCGGACGGCGTGGGTGCACGTGGGATTATTCTTGCGCGGTCACGGGGGGCGGCGTTGGGCCAAGAGTCTTTGTGTCGGCGCGGGTCACGCGTGATCGACCGGTCGCGCC
>CALMUT010000128.1 GCA_937872925.1 uncultured Myxococcales bacterium
TTGGAACTGGAACCGCGAGTCGTCAGAAACAGCTTGCCATGTCGACGCAGGTCTTTTTGCTGTTGATGCAATGCGCGGCCGCTAACTTGATCCCCTCGCAGGCTCCTGCGGGGCACTTGCCTGCGCCACAGCCCTCTAGCTTGGCGCACGCTGCTGCGCACACCGCTTCGGAACTGCTCGGCTTGGACGTCGCGGTGGGCTGAGTGGTCGCGGTCGCGGTCGCGGTCGCGGTCGCGGTCGTCGTGGCGCCAGGCGCGGGCGTGGGCGTGGGCGTGGGTTTCGCTGCGGCGCCTGCCGACTTTGGCGACGGCCCTGGGCTCGGCGCTGGCTCGATCGTCGACGGTGGCGCTGCACCCTCCGCTTCCCTGTTGGCCACCGGTGCGCTTTGTGTCGGCGCGGCTGCGGACGCCGTGGCCTCGCCCTCAGACGTGTACACGACGATGCCGACGGCAGCGCCGATCACGACGACGGCGCCCAGAAGCACCAAGCCGACGCCCAGCAACAACACCTTGACGCCCTGGTCCGACTTGCGGACCTCCGCGAGCTCCGCGGCCCGGTGGCTCGCGCTGCCAAATCCGGATCCGGGGGGCAGTGACCCGGAGCCGCTGTGAGCGCCGGCGCCCGAAGGAGGCGCCCAGGATACCGACGCAGTCATCGCGGACGAATGCGGTCCCGAGGCGGACGGAGCCGCGCCTTGTGCCGCGCCTTGCACCGCGCTTTGCGCAGCGCCTTGCACCGCGCTTTGCACCGCGCCTTGCGCAGCGCCTTGCACCGCGCCTTGCACCGCGCCTTGTGCCGCGCCCTGCGCGGAACCCAAGGGCGCATACGCCGCCGGTTGCGTCATGGGACCGACTCCTGCGAGTCGAGCGAAGCTATCCGCCATCTCTAGCGCCGACCCGAAACGCTGCGCCGGATCCCGCGCCAGCGCCCGCGCCATGAAGCTATCCAGCTCCGCGGGCAGCCCGCCGGCGCCGGAAGGCGGTGCGGCGTCCTCGGTGCAGATCTGCATCAACAAGTCGCCCAGGGCGTGGCTGTCGTAAGGCCGGCGCCCGGTGGTGCATTCGTAGGCGATCACGCCCAGTGCCCAGAGATCTGTCCGGTGATCCACTTCGCGCCGTCCGCGCGCTTGCTCTGGACTCATATAGTGCGGTGTGCCGAGCACGGAGCCGGTGCCCGTCAGCTGTTCCACTTCCATCTGCTCGACCAACTTGGCGATGCCGAAGTCGAGCACCTTCACGATGTCGCGATCTACGTCGCGCACCAGGAAGATATTGTCGGGCTTCAAATCACGATGCACGATGCCCGCCTCGTGCGCCTTATGTAACGCGCGCGCTGTTTCCGTCACAACTTGCGTCGTGGTCGCCAAATCCAAGCGCCCCACGCGTCGTAGCCGCGCCGCTAGACTCTCACCTTCGAGCATTTCCATTACGATGAAGGGCACGGTGCCCTCCATCCCAACATCCAGAATTTGAACGACATGGGGGCTGCGCAGTGCCGCGGCGGCCTGCGCTTCCCGTAGAAAGCGCGTGGGTCCGTGGGCGCTGTCTTGGGCGCGCTCGTTCAGAACTTTCACCGCCACGGGGCTGTGCAGCACCAGGTGGTCCGCACGCCACACCGTGCCCATGCCACCGGAGCCAAGGGGCGCCACCAGGCGGTACTTGCCCGCCAACACAGCTCCGGCTTCCAGTGCATTGCTCACAGTCTGCGCAGCAAAGCCGAACTCAATGGCGCCAGCAAGCGTTACGACCTGACTGGTAGCCCTGCGGCGCTAGTCGCGGAGGGCGCGGAGGGCTTCGCGGCGGGTGCGTCGGGCGGAGGCGGGACCGAACACGTCGCCATCCAGAGCAAAGAGCACGTCGCTGCTGAGCTCGCGCTGGGGGCGGCGCTGGCGCTTTTTCGACTTCGTGCGTCGCGTCGGTCCCCGCGGCGGAGCGGCATCGGGCTCGGGGATGATGTACTCGGTCGCACCCACAGGCGCGTCGCAATGGGTGCACTGTCGCGGATAGTGCCCGAACATCACCGGTAGATAGGAGCGCTGCTTGGGCCCCCGCGCGATCTCGCCGACGCAGAACGGACACTTGGCGTAGGCAACGAACCAGTACGCCACTCCGAGCAGCATCGGGTACCCGACGAAGAACGGGAGGGAATCCGCGTCCGCGAAGGCTGCGCCAGCGAGGATCGCCAAGTAGTAGGCCCAACGCATGGCAGTGAACACGCGACCGGCGACGATGTAGCGGCGCCAGCTTCCGATCGCGCGATTCGGGTTGGGGCGAGAAATGGCTGCTGTTCTGTAGGGATGCGACATGGGTTTCCTCTGTTTCACGGAGCGGGCGTGCCGCTCGATCCATCACGATGCCCGCGGCGGCTGCTCCGCGGGAGCCAGGGTGGATGCGCCAGGCAGCGCGGCGCTCAACGCTTGCCAACCTCCGCGGCTTGTCGTTGCTGCCAGAGCTGCGCTTGGGATTGATGGATCCCCTGCTGGCGATGGTCGATCCCCGGCGCCGGCGGGCGCGCGCCACTCCCCCCGCCGCGCTGCGCCACGGCTGCACCGGCAGCCTGCTGCGCGACGCCGCCCATCGTGCCGATGCGATCCATGATTTCGCGGTCGCGCTTGCCGAGCCGCTGCCCGTAGCCGACCTCCACGCTCATGGCGTAGCCGGCGACGCCTACCGCAAAAACGCCGGAGCGCTTCAAGGTGTCAATGGACCGGTTGTACGCCGCGAGCTTCTCTTCGAAGCTTTTGAAACTGGTCGCGGGCCCGACGTCGCGCCCGGGGCCTGCGCCGGCGCCGTTTTCGATGCCCACGATTTTTTCGAGCTCGAATTTGGCGGCGCCGTATTTTTCGCCCAAGTCCCGCCGCGCCTCGTGCAACGCCATGACGTCGCGCTCGGCGGCCCAGACGGCGTCGCGAACGCCTTCGTGGAAGACGCCCTTGGCGGCGTGTTCCCTCTGCAGGCTGCGGGCGCTCACAACTTCCGACTCCGCAAGGCGAACCCGCGCGTCGATCTTCGCCAGCGAGCCCTCGTGCTCCTGAGCCAGCGCGCCCAGCTTCTGGTAGGCTTGGAACTGCATCTCCGCGGAGGCCTGGGGGCCGCCGTAGACCGGGATCAACTTGTACGGCCCTGGCGGCACTTGCGGCCGCGGCGGGCTCGGTGGCGGCGCCGGTGGCTTTTCCGAGGGCGCCTTCGTCTGGTCGGCAAGCGCGCCTTCGATCTTCTGAGCGTCGCTATGCCGAGCGCTTGGCGCGACCATCGGCGTCACGCCCTGCCTGCGCGCCGCCACATGCCGCGCGACGAGCGCCTTGCTGCCCACTGTGATTTCAGGACCCCAGGCGGCCAGAGTCAGCTTCTTGGGCTGGGTCTGGGTGCTGCATTCGGCTTTCTTGGCTTCCGGTGACTCAGCCAGGGTCTTGCTCGGTCGTTTTGGCTCCGTACGCATGTGCCCCGTCTCGGCCGCCGCCCCCGCCGGTTGCGTGCTTTGTTGCCACGCAACTCATCCGTCGTTCCACCGACTAGGCCGCCATGAGTGTCTCGCCCGTTCGCCGCGCGCCGGTCCAACCACCGCCCACAGATGGTCCCACCGCTCGGCCTGAAACCCGACGCCGTCCCACCGCTGCCAACGGCGACGCGGGCCACAAGGTCATCGTCTATGCGCGACATCCAGTGCCTCCTGGCACAGAAGTGCACGCACGGGTCGCGAGCGCATTGGGCTCTGGATCCGACGCGCGACTGCACTTGATCGAAGTGGACTCCTCCTGGGGAGCGTCGGGCGACCCAGCCCGTGGTGGAGTGAAACGCGCAGTGTGGGCCTTCGACGAGGCCAGCGGCCGCTGGGCATCTATGCCCAGCTCCGCTCGCGACGGGGACCGCGCCACAGTATGCTCGCGGGCATGTCGATACCGAAGGTGGGCGACGTGTTTGCGCTCCCGCTGCGGGCCGGCGGCTTCGGCGCTTGCCAGGTCATCGCGGATCATGGCGACACCATCGAACTGATGGGCTTCGCGCCGATCTTCGACGCAGCGCCGACCCTCGCGCAGGTGCTCGCGTCGCCGCCCCTTGAGTTGACCCACCACTTCCACAAAGGCGGCATCGAACGAACCCGCATAACGAAGGCGCCGATGCCGTCCACACACCTCGCCCTGGGCAACGCGCCGCCGGTCTACACCCCCGAGCAACCCGGCAATTCGTACAGCGGTTTGGAATACCTGGGTCTACAGATCGCCCTGCAGGCGCGCTGGGACGCGCTGCCGGCAGAGATCGTGACGGCATTCCGCGCGGTGCAGGGCTCGACCCAGACGCGCCGTATTCACTTTGGGGGATCCGACGTGGACGTCCGCGAGTCGGTCACGGAGCTCAGCATCCAGCTGAGTGCCGACGCGGCAGATTGGGTCAAACCCGCGCTACGGTCGACGCAAGCTGACGTGGACTGGCGCGCTCTCGATGCTCTGCCCGCACTGACGAAGCTGGAGCTCCACGGTTGGTCCGACGCGCTTCCGGCGTATCTGCGCAGCCGACCCCTGATCCGCACGCTCCGATTGTACGATGACGGCGTCACGGAGCTCGACCTCAGCGCATCGCACCTGTCCGACGTATTCCTGAGCACGCCGAAGCTCGCGCAAGTGACCCTCGCGAACGGAACCGAGCAACTGCAGTGCAACAGCTGCGCGCCTCAAAGCGTGCGTTTCCCAGCGCCCGCGCCGCCGCTGCGCCTGACGTACTATTCCACAAAGCACGTCATTCAGAAGCTGCCGCAGGGACTGTCCGAATTGTCCACCCTGCGCATCGTGCGCACTCCCGGCTTCGAACCTGCGGCCCTCGGCGGCTGTGAGGTTCGCGCACTCGAGCTCAACGAGGTGTCGAAGGTGCCTCGCTTCGAGGAGCTCCTCGACGCCAAGCTCTCGGCACTCACCCTCACGGATTGCTTTGACTTCGAAGTCAGCAAGGCCGCGGCGCGCAAACCGCCAGCAGAGCTCCGCCTGTCCTTCCACGGGATCCGCAAGTCCGTGGCGACAATTCTGAAGCGAGCGTGGAAAGGACACCCCCACCTCGAAATCCGCGGAATCAAAGGCGACGCTTGGCTGGAAGCGAACATCGACAACCCCTTCCGCAATTGGATCGACACCGAGCGCAAGAAGGGCGAAGCCGCATGCAAAGCCTACGCTGCGGCGCTACGAAAGATCACGAAGCTCAAGGCCCCAAAACAAGCCGAACTCAAGGCCATCTTGAAGGGCTTCGTGGCGGCCATCAATCGCCTGGACAAGAAGTACGGCATCGACACCTTGGAGCGCGAGCACACCCTGGACGGCTTCTGCCTTTTGCTCGACAAGGCAGGAGCCGCGAAACACCGCGAAACGTGGCTACAGAGTTTCGACCAGTGGCGGGACTTTTAGTGGCGGCCTTGGCTACTCGAACACCGCGTCCATGCTCTGCGCCGTCGCGGCCCGCACCAACCAGGTATCTAGCGTCGCCAAGTCGCGACACGAGAGTACACGGCTGACAAATGCCTCCGGCACGGTGAATCCGCGCGCCTCAAGCACGCGCAAGATGTCTTCCGCTTTGCCTTCTGCTTTGCCTTCTGCTTTGCCTTCTGCTTTGCCCTCCTCGCGCCCTTGTTGCACGTAGCGCTTAGCGTATTCGCTCTGGTACTCGTAGTTTTGGATCATGATCGCCTCGACTTGCCTTCTCGCGCCTGCCTTCAGAGCGGCGAGCACCACATCGACGTAGAGTCTCCCTCGGTCCGGCTCGATTGCCAGTGCGGCCGCTACCGCGTTCTCGCCAATCCGCGCTGCGCGCGAGCCGTGCCCGTGCACGACTGCCGAGAGCACGGCCAGCTCCGGACTCGCCAGTGCTTCCTCGCGGTTTACCAGTGCCGGAGCGTTCGAGGGCCCAAGCACCAGCGGCACCAGCGTGAAACCGGGATGGCCCAACGCGATTGGCTTGCTTGCCCAGCGCTGCACTCGCCGGCTCGGCGTGACCACCACGAGGTACGTCGGCGCGCGTGCGTCCGCCCACTGCCACACGGTGTAGCGGGGCCACGCACTTCGCTTGGCTCGCCGGGTTTCCTCGTTAGCGTCCAGCTGGACCTCCAAGATGACCGCGATACGGCGCTTGCCCGCGCCAACGCGCAGCACGAGATCCGCGGAATACTCAGGAGGACGCGCCTCGGCGAAATTCGCCGCCACGACTTCGACTCGGCCACCCTTGGGCAGCGCCGTCCCGAACACTGCACGCAGCAACTCCGGAGCAAGCGTCGGTCGCTTGCGAAAGAGATCGACCAAAGCCTCGTGCAGCTGAGAGGGCATCGCGCGGGAAGAGAGCAACCGGCGTGCCGACGACGAAGGGCTGCTATCCCGGGGGCCTCCTGCGGGCTCCGGGTGACGAACCGCGGGTTCGCCGGTGGCGATCGCCGGGCGCGATCTACTCCGCGAACACCGCGCCCAGGGATCCCGCACTCAGCACGCGCTCTGCGTAGCGCTCTAGCGTTTCCACGGAGCTGCCGCGCACGCGCGCGACGTCGGCCGGCGACAGCGCGCCAAACTTCAACTCAAGTTGCTTCAGCACGATCTCCGCGCGTCCGCGTGCTTCTCCGCGTGCTTCTCCGCGTGCTTCTCCGCGTGCTTCCCCACGTGCTTCCGCCTCGATCCGCACTTCCTTCGTCAGAATTTCCGCGCCAGTCATGAACGCCAACTCCTCTCTGGGTCCCAATTGTCTGAGAAACTCTCGTGTCCGGGACGGCTCTGTGTCGCTCGTCTCCAGAATATAGCGCACTAACGCGCCCAGGGCCGCTACGCCGTTGGGCGCGCGGGCGGCCTCGCGGATCAGGTCGGCCCAGGCCATCAACTCGGGCAGCAAGTCTATCTGTTGCCGGGAGCGACTCATGCTCAGCAACGCTAAACGGCTAGTCGCGGTCATGACACGCTGTTTCAGGTCCTCGGAGCGCGCGTGACTCACGTCGTCGAGGAAGTATTCGAAGTCGGGCACCGCGTCCCCAACCACGCGCAGCGCCGAGGCATCCAGGTCAACGATCTCTCGGAAGCGCCGAGGAGCGGACCACCCTTTCGGACTGTGATGCACGACCATCGGGATCACCGCGGGCAGCTGATTCACGCCGGGGTTGTCCGTCCGGAACTTCACCCATAGCTCCGTCATGTACGCCAGCAGCTTCAGCGCCATGAAGCGCTTCGACGTGCTCTGGTTAGACACTTTTTCCGCAACTGAGCGCGGGCCAAGCCGAAAGAACGCCCATGCGACGAATTCTCTCGGTTTTGGGTCTGTTGGTGGCGTTTTCTGGGTGCATGGTCGATTCGGGGGCCGACGGCGGCAGCGGTGGCGGCATGACTCGCAGCAAAGTGTGCGTGGCGGAGGGTGAATGCAACCAGTGCCAATCCGCGTGCAGCGTCTGCCTGGACGCTTGCTTCGATGCGACCATGTCCGGCGCCAGTCTGAATTGTGACAGCTCCTGCAGCAGCAACTGCAGCAGGGACTGCACCCACGCATGCCGTGAGCCGACGACCTGCGAGCAGTGGGGTTACGATTTCCAGCTTCCGGCCGCCGACAAGTCCGTGCAGCAATCCTGCGAGGCAGCCGTCGCCAAGCAAGTAGCGTGCGGCGCGAGCAATCTCGAGGCGAATTGTGCGCACTACGCGCGCGTGGAAGCGCCCATCAGCAAACAGTACTACGAGTGCCACGCAGCCGCCGCGTGCGGAAGCGACGCCGCAGCATGCAACCCGCCCGCCGGCAGCATCGGCACCGAGGTGTGCGCAGCCGTGGATGAACTATGCGGTGGCGGCACTTGCCCCGCCGAACTGCGGGAGGCTTTGAACTCCAACGCAGGCTGGCTCCGCCCCGACGTCCTTTCGGCCGTGCGCGGTTGCTTCACTGAGCCATCCTGCGGGGACCGCGCCAACTGCGTCGATGCCTGGATCGTCGCCGTGTATCCCGCGCAATAAGCTTTGACACGAACCGCGCGTAGCGTGCGTTGGCCTACTCGGCGATGGAGCGGCGAGCGACGCTGGACTTGCAGCGTTTCGACCAACGGCGCGACCCCGAGTGCCCGTGCCTGAACGCATCTCGCAATCGCGGTAGGATGCCCGCCATGCAACGCATCCAATCCTTGGCGACCTGCGCCGCGCTGCTGGCTAGCGGTGCCTGCGCCACGCTGCTGAGCGCGGCCGCCTGCGCGTCCTCCCAGGGACCCGCTGAAACCACTCCCGCGTCTCCCGCTGCCACCGCCACCGTGCCCGCCGTAGCCGCGGAACCCAGCGCCGAAGCCACGCCGCCCCCACCGGCGAAACAGCCCGTCGCCGACGCCGCGCCCGATTACCGGCAGCCCCCTCAAACGGCGCTCAACGGCTACGGCGATCGCGTGCCAGTGCACTTCCGCGTCGAAGACATGCTGGAAGCCGTGCTGGAACCCAGCCAACGCAAAGACGCCGAAGTGCGTTTGCTGGCCTGGCTCATCCAAATCGACGAGCGCCCGCTCTTGGTCGAGCAGGTGCTGCTCTGGATCCACATCGCGCCCAAGAACGCGGCGCCCACCTATCGCCTCGCCAACTTGTTCCGCCACCCCCTGGACCGCGACCCCGACCGCCGCGCGCAGTGGCGCCTCTGGCTACGCTCGCACTCCCCGCCGGGCGTGCGCAGCTTCCCCGCCCCGCCCAGCGTCCAAGACATGGACGACTTCACCGGCTTCACCGACTGGACCTACGACGCCAGCAGCGGCTTCGATCTGGTCGACGGCCAGGTCTGCGCCGGCGCCTGGAACAAGAGCTTCGGCCGCGCGCCCACGCAGCAGTTCCCAAGTCCGAAGTAGCCCGCCCACGCCTATCTCCACGCGCGCCTGCTCGCTACAGCCTGCTCGCTACAGCTCGACGCCCCAGGGCGGAACGACTCTCCAATCCTCAGAGCCACACCGGGAGGAGCCCCAACGACTTCGGCGCATTCTGCAGAATTGGCTCAAAAGTCCTTATATATCAGGGACTTGGCATTTCCATACCTTACTTCGGATCTGCCAGACGTGCAGCCCGCCGCTCCGCCAAGCCGCCGGTTTGCGCCGCCCGCGGGCCGCCGCGACAGCCGCCGTTTCCCCTGCATCGACAGTAGCGCGACGACAGAGTTGATCCACATCGCGATCGCAGAACGCGGGCGTTCCGGAGGCGGCCATCTCGAACATCCGCTTCACGACTGGGGCCTGCTCGGGCTGCACGACCAGCTGCCCAAGTGAGGTTGCGCTCCATTCTCCCAAGCAATCACGAGCCTCTTGCCTGACCGAGTCCAACGATCTATATTGATCGTTGGAGTGGCGAAGCGGAAGAGAAACAAGCCCCGCGGCGGACAGAAGGTCCTGAGCGGCGGACGGAAGCGCGTCCTCGTGGTGCTCTTCGTTCCGAGCGTCGAGCGCGACGGCGAGTTCGAAGAGGAGTAGACAATGAAGACGCAGCTCGACATGGACAAGATCGCCAAGGGGCTCGGCGCTGAGCGCCGCGGGAAGGTCGTGGCCGGCGGTGGGTACTTCGGCGCGATGCAGCTCCTGGCCGACATCGAGGCTCGCTTCCGCCTGCCGTCGGGCGGGGGGCGGCCGACCGATCCTGCCTGGACTGAACGGCCGCTCCTCCCGGTGGCCCCCAAGACGTTGAA
>CALMUT010000129.1 GCA_937872925.1 uncultured Myxococcales bacterium
CGCCCTAACGTCGCCGTCGCCCAACGTCGCCGCCGCCCCAACGTCGCCGCCGCCCCCCGGTCGCCCAATTCACGCCGTCGCCCCGCGTCGTCCAACCGTTGCCTCCGTGCGTCGTCCACTCTCATCGAGATTCTCTGGCGCCCTCGCGGTACGCTGCGCGGATGTTGGTCAGGGCGGCAATCGGTGCGGCGCTTTTCACGGTTGGGATTGGGTGTGGGCCTCGAGCGGATCGTGGGCCTGCGCCGCCTCCGCCGGCGAGGGGGGCCGCACATGGCGCGGCCCGGCCGACGCCAAGTGCTGCCACCGCGCCAGGCGACGCTGGTGCAAGTCGAGGGAGTAGCGGCACGGGTGCACTGGACGGTGGCGCGCTCGTCACTACCACCCAGGTCGATGCGGCGGCTTCGCCGTCGGAGCCCGTTCGGGACCCGCGCCTGCCGGGCGCTTACCGCGACAACTCGGCGTCTACGGCGGTGCACACGCCGGACCGCAAGCTGTATATCGCTGGACAAGACCGCCCTGCGCGCCACACCCACGGCGGCGCGCCCGCTCGCATTGGCAGCGTGACCTTCGCGGTGACCAACGATAGCAAGCAGGCGCGGAAGATCAGCGTCCAGCGCATCGAGTTTCTGCGCGACCACGGTTGCGACGCGCCGCCCAGCACTGTGGTCTCCCGTCCCAAACTGGGTGCACTCATTTTCGAAGAAGACGACGACGTTCGCAGCAAACCCAAACTCGAGATCGCACCGGGCACCAGTCGCGAAGTGCGTGTTGGCTTCCAGAGTGTCGATGCCTACTACGTCTGGTGCGACCGCTTTGCGATTCGTGTGCACTTCTTGGTTGACGGTGTGCACAGCCTCGCACCGATCGCAGAACTGGTCGTGACTCGCGTGCAACCACTGCGCCGCTAGCGCGGCGCCCCGCACTGCGTCAGCTTGCCCTTTTCGTTGATGCAACGCGGCGAAAACGTGTACGCGGCGTAGAGCCCCATGGTGCCCCAGCCAAACCGAAACGCGGTGTCACTGTTCGTGCGTTGGCGCGAGAACAACAGGCCAACGTGTGAACCGAATTGCCAGTGGTCCATCAGGTGCACGCCCATGTCGAAATGTGGCTCCAGCCAGGGGCCGGGAACGGGATTGCGCTCTAGCGGCTTCGGCGCCTCGTCGGCCGACAGCAGATAGCCACCGCTCGCGCCTAGGGCGACGCGCAGTGGTCCCGCGTGCACCGCCCCTTCGGCCATCGCGCCCGGCGCAGCCAACACACCCACGTGCGTGAGCGCGAGCGGCACGGCAGCGCCGACGCGTAGCTCCCAATTCGGGCCACAAGGCTTCGAAATCAATGCGCGCGGGCGCAAGGCTTGCCCGAAGCGTGACTTGCCGTCGTCCTTCGGCGACAGCCACGCTTCCCAGCCCACTCCGAGCACGAAACCAGCCGCCGGGTATGCGTCGCACCAAGGCTCGTAGGTTTCGTCCGTGGCTTCGGCCAGCGGCATCGGATTATTGCCCTCGGGCAGTGGCATCGGGTTCTCTCGTTGGCCTGCGTCGCGCTCCCGCTGTGCGTCGCGCTCCCGCTGTGCGTCGCGCTCCCGCTGTGCGTCACGCTCCCGCTGCTCTTCGATGAGTCCCTCGCGTTCCGCGGCTTCACGCGCGGCGACCGCTGACTCCGCCGCCGCGATGTTTGCGAGCAGTGTACTCACACGCTGCCGGGTGGCGTCGTCCGCGGCGCAGTTGCGCACCTGTTGCATGAACCTCCGCGCTTCCGCGATGCGTTCATGGCTGATGGCGATCGGCACGTAGTCCTCGAAGGCCTTGGAGCGCGGGTCCAAGAAGTACGCGTCGCGGAACATCTTTAGCGCTGCGTCGACCTGTCCTGCGTCGCTGATCTCCCGTGCGCGCAGCACCAAGTTCGCTGCTCGCTCCGCTTCTGCTCTTGCAGGCTTTGCACTGGGGCACGCTGCCGCGAGCACCTGCGCGCTTCCATGCCCGCTAAACAGAGTCGCGAATGCGAATACGCTGATGGCAGCGAAAAGCATCATGGCTTCAGCGCAGCGTACAGCAACGCCCGTGCGCGCCCGACCTAGCTTGACTGCGGGATCCTCGCTTCTAAAGTGCATTGCAAGTGCGTGCCGACCCATTCGAATTCGAGTAGTCTACGTGCATGCGTGCGTGGATTTGTCTCGGAGCTTGTTTGGCCCTCGGTTGTTCCGGATCGGATGGTGGCGGCGGGGCAACCGGCGGCGCTGCGGGGGGCGGCGGTTTCGGGGCGTTTGGCGCTTTCGGCGGAACGGCCGGGGCAGCGGGCGGCGCGGGCGTTGGTGCGACGGGAGGCATTGGCGCCGCTGCGGGGGCGGGCGGTGGTTCCGGCGGCACAGTCAATCCCAGTCCGCTGGTGGACCCGAATTGCACCGACGGAAAGTACAGTGAAGTGCTTCCGAACCTGAGCGCGGATATCAACGGTGTGGCGTTCAATCCGGGCAGTCTCAACGACTACTACCTAGGCGTGCTGGGCCTGCGCTACCCCATCGGCAAAGACCTAGTGGAGGGGGGACTCAAGAGCTCGCTCATCTCTGGCGGCTGCGTGAACGCCTTTGCCGGCGGCCCCACGACCACCGACGCCGCCATCAAACGCATGGGCACCGTCGTGCACGAGTGCGGCCATATCTATGACTTGGACTTGGGCAAGTCACCCAACAGCGTCTACGTGATCCGTTCTGACGTGCAATTCACCTGTACCAAAGGGAACGCAACTGGCCTTGGTGGAGACACTTTCGCGCGCAGCTTGTTGAACACGGATGCCTACAGTGCACTTCGACCGCCCTGTGCCGGCACATCAGGCGCAGGTTGCGATACCTACGCAAAGATCTATCTCAATGGAGATCCGAACAATGGCAGCTTCGAAAGCGGGGACCAAGGTTACAGCCTGCTCTTGGAAGAAACCGTGCAGTACGTCAACTCACTGGCCAGCGGTTATGCGTTCTCGGACAAACTAAAAGCCGGCACGAAGATCAGCGAGAAGGACGGGATCTTGACCTTCCTTTGGTACACGGAGCGCTACCTAAAGCTGGCGCGCGAGAAGTACCCCACGGCCTACGCCCGCATCAGCGGCGACGCCTGTTGGCGAGACGCGACTCTGACCACTTGGGGCCGCGCCTGGCTGTACCTCGAGCAGACCAAGAACATCCCGGGCCTCGGCATCAACGACCAGGTCCTCGAAGCCCTGGTGCTCGATCCGGATTTGCTCGACGAGATCGATCGCCTGCGTCAGTTGTCCGGCTGCCCTTAGATTCACAACAACCATCAGCGCACAGGCCGCCGCCGTGGCGCCTCCGGCACCACACGAGCCACCAGAAGCCGACCCGAGCAGGAGGCAGAGATGGATCGCATCATCCCGTCCGCGTTTCTGCCAAAGGCAGCGTCGCGCCATCTACGCCGACGGCGGGCGTGAGGTCCGTCGTATTGCCGGCGTATCCCGCGCGCCCACCGCCAAGTTGTGCCGATCTTGCACAACCGATCGTTCAGCCCTGGGGACGCACGGCTGGCCCTGTTTTGTTCTCTGTAGACGCCAGCGGTTGACGCTATCCTGAGCGATGCTGGGAGATCCCGGAGTGCGACCGGATCCGTCGCATGTGGCGAGTAGCGTGGCGTTCGACCAGCTCCACGCGGGCCGGGGGACATGGCGGATACCTTTCTTCGTTACTTAGTACTTCTGGGTGAGATCCCTCGCGCCCCGCGCCGCATCGGCGCCGGCGATCTCACCTTGCGACTGGAGAGTCACGGCATCCGCGTGACGCGACGCACGGTGCAACGCGACCTGGAGCGCCTGTCCAGCATCTTGCCCATCGGCTGCAACGACAAGACGAAACCCTTCGGTTGGGCGTGGCTTGCAAACGCCGCAGCAGACGCGCCGCAAGAGGCGGGCCTGTTGCGATTGCGCAAGGACTTCCCCCAGTTCGAACGCCCGCGTGCGGGCACCCTCTTGCTGGCGGTGCGCTTCACCCAGCCCGCGGAACACGTCCTGCGAGCCCTGCCCCCTCCCCGTCGCGTCGAGCGCTGCGCGGAGCACTTGTATCTAGAAGTCTCCGTCGCCGACACCCTCGAGTTGCGGACTTGGCTGCTTGGCTTCGGCACTCGCGCCGAAGTTCTCGCACCTTCTAAGCTCCGGAGCGAGTTCCGGCGCATCACGAAGCGCCTAGCAGCCATGTACGCGCAGGAGGCCAGACCGATAGCGGCGCGTTGAGCCACGGGTCACCTGAGCGCGCCACGGAAAAGAATCGTCGCCACTGCGAGCTTCTTTTGTTTTGGTTGCTGTCCGTGGTCAATCGCAATGCGGAACCACTTGCACGCTCAGTGCAGGGTCCGTCAGCAACCACTCACAGGTGGCGGGGCACAGTTCCAGGCGTGTGGTATCGGACCCTGCATCGCCGGTTAGGAAGTAGCCGCTGGATTGGGCGGAACAAAGTGGTGCCGCCGACACGGGATCGAGGGCGACGGTCTCAGCGCCTCCAACGACGCGCACCACCATGCCTGCGGTATTCAGGGGAGCGCCGCCTGGCTGCGGCAGCGGAAACGAGCAACGCAGAGCGTTCTCTCGGATCGCATTGAGAGCTTCGAGCAATCGGCTTGCGACATTCTGCTGCGTTGTGATGATGAAGGCCTGCTCGGTGCCGCCGGCCTTGGCCACGGCGTCCAAGTTGCTCTGCGCGACGCTGGCCTCTTCCAAAGCAAAGACTCCAACTACGAAGGTCTTCACCCCTTTCGCGAGCCCAGTCTGAGCTGCTTGCGCCACTTTTGGGATCCCGGCAGGAGAGATGTGTTCGTCCTCAGGAATGGCCGCGTCGCACTGCGTGGGCAAGCCGTCGGTTGCCAGGACCACGACGGACTTGCGTTCAACCCGCTTGGCGGCCGCGGTGATGGCGCCGGTCAACGCCGGCAAGGTGGGAGTGCCGCCCAACGCGGCGTGCGTGGACATCGCGTTCACCAGGCTCTGGGCGCCGGCGGGTAACGAACTGGGGAGCTGTTTCGGCTCGTAGCTCGCCGCATTGCAGTCTGTATGGTTGGAGCAGACTGCCTTCGGAACACAAGCCGAGGCACCGCACCCGCCGAGAGACAGCAGGCAGGAAACGGACGGATCGCCTTCGCAATGGCCAAGCACATCGCAGATCCCCGCAGACGGACAATCCGCATTGGTCTGGCACGCCGCGCCGCCGAGCGTGCACCTTCGGAGCGCGGTGCAAGTCGTGACGGTCCCGCAGTCGACCGAGTGGGTGCATGCGACTGGCAGGATCGGAAAGCTGGTGGCATTCACGGAGATCCCGGCGGAGGCAGGGTCGAATAGGAACTGCGCGAGCGCGCCACGCAGGGCATCGAGCTTGGTTTCGCCGTCGCTTGTGGGTTCGCGCATGGACCCAGAGGTGTCGAGCACGAGCGTCACGTCCAGGTCCTTGGGATCCGGCTTCAAGAGAAACGTCTGTGCGCACCAAGACTGCGGACCGGTTGTGCCATCTGGAGATGCGCTATGGCCCGCGTCCACTACAGCGCTTGCGTTGCCACCGGATCCGCCCGTTCCGCCGTTGGAGTCGTATTCAGTGCCAACCAGTAGGCCGGTCTTCGCGCCGCACGCCGTGACCCACGCCAACACGAGGCTCGTTGCTACCGAGGTGGGTCGCTGCATTCAAGGGCGAGTTCTGCAAAGCACGTGCCTCGCCCAAACACGCAGCTTCCGGCCCAATCCGTTTCAGATCGACGCCTCGGGTGTAGTCACCGGGGAACACGTGTGAACGACGGCCGTGAACGACGACCATGAACGCCGGCCGCGAACGACGCCACGGGAGGTCCCCATGGGCGTGGCGCTGCGCTCAGCGTCACTAACGGTCAGCGCCTAGCGGCTTTGACGCCCCAAAGTCTTCGATGAGCGCGACCAAGAGCCGTTCGATCGCGTCGTGGTCGACGTCGTCGGGGAGGGTGCAGTGGGCAGTGGCGTCGGCCATCTCGGCGCTGAGGGCTTCGGCGGATTCGAGCAGTGCCTCGTAGCTCAGGGCGCCGTCGCGGATGGCCGCGAGTTCGTCAGCGTCGGGGCGGCGGACCTGCAAGTCGCCGCTGCGCAAGGTCTCGAGTCCGGTGCGCATCAGGCGAATCAAGTGCATGGCGTGTTTGGTGTCGTAGCCGAACCGCGTTTCGAGCGCCGCACGGTCCGGGTTGCGCTCGTCCTTCCAGCGCTCGTAGGACTCCCAGTGTTTGACGGCTGCGCGGTATCGTCGTTCGGCTCCAAGGGTCGCGATCATCGCGTCGGATAGCTCGAGACTTTCCGCGGCCACCGTGCGCAATCGCCCGTCCATGTCGTCGTCGCTGCTGCCCAGGGTGTCGCACCAGAATTCTTGCAGGCGCTGCGCGAGGGCGATGCGCGTGGCCCGCGGCATCTCCAGGGAATCTAGATCCCAGCTTCGCAGCTTTTCGGCGACTGCCTGTTCGATGCGGTTGCGGTCGTCGTGACTGATGGTGGGTCGATCCGGTAGTTGGAACTCGCTGCGCGCGGGACGGGCCTTGGGCGGGTTCAGGAGCCAAGAGCGGTGGGTGCGAATCCGCTTCAGCTGCGCCATGGCGTAGCCCAAGTAAGTCTGCTGCACTTTGCGAGAGAGAAACAGCGCGCGTTGCGCGTAGAGCTTGGCCCAGTGCTCGGTGTGGTGCATCCAGTCTGATTCGTCGGCGAAGAGTACTTCCAGCGCATTGGGGTTTGCGGCAGCGCAGAGCTTTACGAACTTTGCGACGTCGAAGATGACGGTTTCCACCTTCTCATCCAGCCCGCGACTTGCGCTGGGGTGTGCACGCAAACGCGGGACGACCGCCTCCCACAGCGGTCCCGAAAGCACGCCCTCGTATTGCTCGAAGTGGTTGCGATACGAAACCCGCAGCGCCAGCGGCGCGATGCACACGCCCCGCAGGTCCACGTCCGAACCCGCGCGCGCAGTGCCATGGGCTTGGCTGCCAGCCAGGGTCAGGAAAATGGTCTGGGCATCCAGATCGAGCACTCAGGGATCCGTCTGCTTCAAACGCACACGCACGACGAAGTCATCGAGCGCTTGCCGGGACGTGGCCTCTTCGGGAAGTTGGCTCTGCTCGTAGGCGGCGAGCAGCTGCTTCTCGAGGTCGTCCAGATCGCTGTTGTGCTGCTGCAGTTCGTCCGCGGCTAGCAGGGTCTTCTCTTTGCCTGTGCTCTTGCGCGCGACGAGCTCGTCGATCCGTGGCAGTCGGAACTCCTGGTTCAGGATGCAGACGTTGGCTTCGATTTGTCCGGTGCGCAGAGCGCGGATCCCGGTCAAGTAGACGCGGTAAGCGTAGAGCAAATGCTTAACGGTCGGGTTCGGCTCCGAAAGCAGCTTGCGCCGCCCATGGGCAAAGCCGCGGTAGTGTCGAAAGATGCCGCGGGTGACGCAGCCGTGTCCGATCTGCTTCAGTTCGTCGTGTTGGTCGTCACCGATGACGACCAGGGGAGAAAACAACTGCTCCAGCACGTAGCCGTTGTGCTGCGTCATCATGCGCGCGAACTTGCGGATGTCATGCGCGACCCAGTCGAGCTCGACCCCGTCCCGAACCTCTTCGATGCTGAGGGTTTCTTTGGGTTGACTCAATCCCAGTAGGTCGCGCGCGCGCAACACAAACGCGCCGCGCAGGTCCACGTCGCTGTCGGGAGACGCAAACCCATACAAATGCGCACCGCTGATGGTGGCAAAGAGCGGCGTCGGCCCGGAGCGGGCGATCGCTGAGAGCCAGTCGCGATTCAGACTGGTCCACACGGACTCTGGGTCAGACGCGTTCATTTCGTATCCATAACTTGGCCCCAGGGCACGTCGCGCCGGGTCCCCGGTGGCACGCGGTCGTTCAGATCCTTGAGCCCGATGCTGCCCCGGGACCACAAGGTGCGCTCGACCATGGCCCGGAACACGGCGAGCAGCGCGCGTTCGACGTCTGGGCCCGCGTCCCCTTCCAAGAGCCGAAGCGCCCGCGCGATCGCCTCGAGGGTCGACAGGCCCGTCCGATGCGCTTCGAAGCGCAGCCGATACGCCGAGCGCTCGCCGATGGGTAGCGTGACGTAGGGCACGTCGCGCAGCCCCGCCACTCGCTGACGTACTTTGGACGCTTGTCGCCAGTTGCCGTCCGGCACGATCAGCGTCACTGGGCGATCGTCACCCACGACCTGTGCCAGGGACGCGAGCGGCAACGCGTCTTCGTGGGGAAAAAGCAATAGCGGCCGTGTGTCCGGACTCCAACTCAGCGCGTCGTCGGGCGCGCCTTTGCGGCCGCGCACGATGCGTTTGCTGTTGGGCAGCGCTTCCGTCGCGAGCCGTCCGGTATTGGTCGACTTGCGCGCCTCACAGCGGTGCATCACCAGCACTACGCGTGTCCGCGTCTGCAACGTAGGAATGAGCGTGCACACACAAAGCCTCATGTGCATATGACGCCGCACGCGGCGGCTGGCGCTTTTGGCTCGCGGGCTCAGGAGCCGGGGAGTAGCACCGAGCCGTAATCATCGGCGAGGGCGCCAAAGGTGCTCGGTTTTCGGCTCTTACCGTTCGACGCGTGTGCAATGCGGACGTTGCGAGATCTTGCTCTCGTCTTGGGGGTCCACTTGATAGGCGACGCATGCTCCGGCTTCGCAGCGCGGAGGCGCGGAGATTTGGTTCGCGCACCCGTCGTTGCACTCTCGGAAGTCCGGTTCCTTCTCGGCTCGCGCGTACCAGCTCGCACTGACTGCGCCCCAGCGGCAGGAGTTGCTACAGTCCGCGTCGGTCTTGCAGTCGAAGCGTCGCGGATCGCGCAGCACCGGGTTCGGCGCGCTTGCCGTCGCTCGCGGCGCCGGGGCGGATGCCGGTGCCGTCGGGCTGGGAACCTTGTCGGGACAGCCCGCCAGAAGCGCCACCGACGTGAGGGCAACACCAAGTCGTTTCATGGGGGTTCAGCAGTCTAAAACTCGACTCCCGCCGTTAGCATGAAGCGCGTGCCGGCAGAACTGAGCGTTTCTTCCGCGGTGCCGGTCCCGGTCCCGGTGTCGCCTTCTACGCGCAGCGTGCGCACGCCGTAGTACTGGAACAACAAGCCCGCCCGTAGCCCCACGTTGCCAACGCTGAACAGTCCGCCACCTCCGACGCCGAAGGTGTAGCCGACGAACGGGCCGTCGCTGACGTCGCAGCTCGGGCACCTTGCTTTCACGCTATCGATCGCGTCTTCCAAGTCCTTGCCAGGAAACAGGAACAGCGGTCCGCCCATGCCACGCAACGTCAGCGCTGTCGTCGGCGCTACGTCAAAGACCCCTTCGCCAATGATCACGGCAGAGAGCTCGCTTCCGAACTTGGCATCACGGCTCGCGCCGTCGACCTTGACCTTCGCCGACGGCAAGAACAGCAAGCCGCCACCCAAGCGAAACTGCGGAGACACATGACCGAGGAGGTCTGCGCCCAGCGCAAATTCGGATTCTTCGTCGTAGTCGTCCGCCACCCGCGTGTACGTGCACGCGGAGCCGCTGCATTCACTCTCCAACTCCCCGCCACCCGCAAAGATGAAGCCCGCGTACAGTCCGAAGACCATCCCTGAGCGTGGCGGAGGCGGAGGCGGCGGTGGAGCTGCTGGCGCGCCCCAGGGTTGCGGTTGACCGGGTTGCATGGGCTGCCCCGGTTGACCGGGCTGCATGGGCTGTCCCGGTTGCATGGGTTGTGCGGGCTGCATGGGTTGTCCGGGCGGCATGGGCTGTCCCGGCTGCATGGGCTGCCCCGGTTGCATGGGTTGCCCCGGTTGCATGGGTTGCCCGGGTTGCGGCTGCATGGGTTGCCCGGGTTGCGGCTGCGTGGGTTGTCCGGGCTGCGGCTGCGCCCCGGGGGCTGGTTGTCCCGGCTGGGGCGCAGGCTGTCCCGGTTGGGTTGGCTGTCCGGGTTGTGGAACCGGCTCGGGATCCGCGCCCTGCGCAAAGGTCGGAGTTGCGAGGACCGTCACGAATGCGGCGCTCGCAGCGCACGCCAAACTCATCGAAGTTCGCATTGTGCACCGAATACCAAGCGTGAAGTGCCACGGCAACGGGCGGACGGCGCGTCGCCTAAACGGCGCCGACGGCGTCGCGTGCACGGCGGGCAGCGCGTTGGGTAACCGGCGCGGACAGCGTGTCGTGAATCGCGAGTGCAGTTGTGCAGAATCTGCCCAATCGATCGTTCAGCTTGTGTGCAAACTCGGCTTCTTGCGTCAACGAGACGTTGCCCATGGGTCCTCGTAGCGCTGGTGATGTTGCGCCACGACTGCGATAGTCTTGGAGTGCTTTGGGGGTGGCGATGGACGAGGTAGAGGCCGCAACAGCCGCATTCGAGGAAATCAGAGAGCTGCTGAATCATCCAGAGCTGGCTCCGGATCCCGAGCGGGCGGACTGGCGAGAGCGCAGCGTGCAGTTGGACGAAGTGGTCGCCGGCATGCAAACGCTGCTGCAACGCCTGGAGCCCGTGATGGCCCAGAGCGAAGAGGAAGCGGCGCAATGGGGATCTGCAGCGGTGGGCGTTGCGTGGCGTGCCGCCGGGCTGCTGCACGCCGGAGGTCGCGGCACGCAGGCCCGCGAGGTCCTGACGAAGTGTGAACCACTGCCCTGCGACGACGAAGACCGCGCTCTGCTGGCTGCGGGTCGGAGCGAAATCGTCTCCCTCACGCGGTTGGCCAAGGTCTACTGGCTGTGGGCGAACGACCGCATCCCCGAGGCGCAGACCCTGGCTCGGTCGTTCAAAGAGCAGCCGTTCTCCATCTTGGCGCAGCGTGTGCTGGAGATCCCAGATGCCATCAAAGCTGCGCCAACGATGTTCACTTGGAACGGCTGTGGCCTCTCGATCTACGGCTCGCGGGATGCATGGGCCGACGGCTCATTCGTCACGACGCGCTACGTGACCCTCGTGTTCTTGCCGATCATCCCCGTGGACGCGTACCGCGTATTCGACTGCGGCGGTGGCAGCTACAGTTTTGTCGGCAAGGTGCCGCTGAAGTCCGCCTGGCGCGTATGGCAAATCGCGGTCGCCGCCCTCGTCGTGGTCGGCGGCTTGGGCTGGGGAGTTTCCGAGTATCTCAGCTCACCGTCCCGGCAGATCGCCGTGGCGCTCTCGGCATTGCAGAAGAACGACGCGAAGGATCCGGCGGCACGTGAAGAACTCATTCGCAGCTATCAGGATGTGATTGGCGAGTGGGAAGGCAAAGTGAACCACGTGGCGTTACAGCCCGCGGCGGAGGCCGTTGCACGCCTCGCCTTGGAGGGCGTTCCGGAGCCCTTCGGGCCTGCGCATGTGGACGCCGGCATTGCGGCGCTGGCACAGGTTGCGGCGCTGCCGGAAGATCTGCGCGAAGGCGTTGTGTCCAAGCGCGTCGTTGCGCGGGTTGAGGCCTGGCTGCAGAGCCTGGGGAGCGGGAGCGAGTCAAACGCCGTGCTGGCGCTGCGACTCGCGGCGGCGGCGCCGGACGCGATGGGCGCGGCAGATGCCAAAACCTACTTGGACAAAAAGGAGGCGCTCGAACTCGCGTTTGCGGATCGGATGTCGAAAGACTTTCCCGCTGCCGCGGTGCGCATCACTGCGGGGCTGCTGCAACGCCCAGAAGCGCTCGCCAAAACCTCTGCTCTATTCGAAACCATCGCAGACGAGCCTTCTTTGCTGCTCGAACTCGAACCCGAAATCAAGAGCTTTGCCGCTGTTGCTCAAGGCTCGGCTACAGCAAGGAAGCTGGAGCAAGCCTTAGCGGATGCCAAGTCGCTCACGGAAACCGAAGAGAGAAAAGCGCTGCTCGCTGAGCCGGAAGAAAAGGCGCTTCGGGAAGCGTCGGCCCAGGCCCCAAAGGATCAGGGACTGGCGGTTGCACTGGCAGAGTTGTTGATTGGCCAGGGCGAAGCGGCGAAGGCGAAAGAGGTGCTCCGGCCTTTGGGTACACCGGGGCGCATGGTGCTCTCCGCGCAGCTGGCGTTGGTGCGGGCGCACGTCGAGCTAGGAGAGGACTCAGCGGCGGAAGGCATGCTCACACGCATGCTGGCGGTGCGCCTACCGGCGTATGAGGCCGCGGCCAGCGCATACTCCCGCTTGATACGCGTGCGGCGGGATCAGTACTTCGACGACGTGAACTCGGACAACATCTCCGAAGCCCTGAAAAGGCGTCTCGAAGCGGTGCCGGAAGCGGACCGTCTGGGCAGCTTCAACGAGTGGATCTCGGAGCAGCTGGAGGCAGATCCGGTCGTGACCGAGGCGCGAGAACGGTTCACCCGCATGTCGGACGTCGTGCCGGTTGCCATCATGCTCGGTACTGTCAACTTGAGGCGCGCCAGCAATGCAACGGGCAGCGAACGTCAGGATCTACTGGCCGCCGCTGAGCGGGCCTTCTTGGCCATCCAGGGCGCGGGCGCGGGATACGCCAGTTACCACTTGGGCTTGGGACAGGTGTACCACCGCCTTGGCAAGACCGAAGATGGCGAGGCAGAACTCGGTGCGCTCTTGGAGAAAAGCGATCCCGATCTGAGCCTGGACGTGGCGCGCGCCTATCGGGAGCTCGGGATGGAGTCGCGCACTCGCGAGGTATGCAAACAGGTCTTTGATGCCGGTGACGAAAGCACCAAGCAAAAGGCGGCGATCCTGCTTTCGCTGATCGCCCGGACGCGGGCAGAGCGCGTCGAGTGGCTTCGCCGTGCCGACCAGAAGGACGACTTCGTGCGTACTGGATTGCTGTCGGCAGAAGGCGACGCGCTCTTGGCCCAGGGCAAGTTGGAGGAGGCCGACGCGAAGTTTGCAGTCACTGTGGCCGGGTACGAGAAGAATGCGACGCTGATTGGTTCTGCTGCGAACAACGCGGCACTGGCCCTCGGTAGCCGCTACGAATGCACTGGCGACCGGCGCCACATCGATCGAGCTGTCGTGCTGATGGAGCGTGCGCGTGGGCTCGCTCCGGACAACGCCGTGATGCAGATCAACACGGCCGGACTCCTAGAGCACCGCGGGCTTGTGAAGGTGCTGTCGGGCTTCGTCGACGAACGGGCGACCCGACTCGATACCTACGACGCGCAGAGTGTTACGGATGCAATGCTGGGCGGTCCGCTGCGCGAGCGCGTCCTGGCGGCGTTGAAGGCTTCACCGGACATCCGTCGCGCTTTGGATGTGCGTCGTCAAGTTGAGGTGCTCAGTCCCGGCGCCGCGCATGCCTACCTGGGACAGTCCGACTGGTTCGAGCGGCTGGAAGACCGACCGGCGCTCTCGGCGCTGCGGGATCGCCTGGCGGCAGTGAAATCCATCGATGCGGAAGCGTCGCTGGCAGAACGAAAGCGTTTCGTTGCTGGAGAACTCGATGCGGAGCGCAAGGAAACTCTGCTGGGCTCGTTGGAGCGCGCCAAGTTGCTGCAAGCGCCCCGCAATACCGGCGGCGACAAGAAGTCGCTCGCCGTCTTGCGCTTCTTGGAAGCTGGCACCCGCCGCGGGCTGTCGACCTTGGCCAAAGCCAGCGAAGCCGAAGAACACGCGCGCCTGGAAGTAGAAGCACTACGTAATGCGGACGAACTGTGGCCTGAGCTAGGCGCACGGCGCTTGTTGGTTCCAGCGCTTTTGCGCGTTGCCCTGCTACGCACTCAAGCCAAGTCGCCGGCGCTGCTGCCCGACTTGCACGTGCAGCTTCGAGAGCTCGATGCAGAATCCGTGCTCGTCAAGTTGTGTCGAGACCAATCGGTGTCGGCCCTTGCCGCCCTGGCGGCAGAGCCACAACTTGCGGAAGTCCTGACCCTGCGCAAGGAGCAGGCGCAAGCGCATCCCCGTCTAGTGGACTTCGCCGTGGCGAAGGCCCTAGACGATTCCGCGCTACTTGATCTTGCGAAGCCGGCCCTGAAGTCGAGTAGGGCGCTGGTCATCGAAATCGACGAGCGCGTTATCCCAACGGGCCTGGCCAAAGCGCGCGTGCTTGGGCTCGCTTGGGCGCGGACGCTCTAGACGAAACGCAGCGCTAAGGTTTGCCAGGTACATTCAGCACGACGCTGTAGAGCGACTTTCGTGCCGTGATGTAGAGCGTCTTGCGATCGCTGCCCCCGAAGGTGCAGTTGGCGGGTTGCTCGGGGACTTTCAAGGTGTCGTGCAGCGTGCCGCTTGGGGTGTAGACCTCGACGCCGGCGCTGGTGGTGATGTAGAGGTAGCCTTGGTCGTCGACAGCCATGCCGTCCGGGCCGTTGGACGTGTCCATGAGTTTTTTGGGTGGGTCGGTGCTGCCGTCATTTTTGACGGGGTGGCTGCGCACGTAGTGCTGCTCGGAGTCAGTGACATAGAGCGTCTTTTCATCCGGCGAGAGCGCGATGCCGTTGGGGCGGAACATGTCGCTACTCACGAGGTGCAAGGTTTGGCTCGGGTCGATGCGGAACACGCCCTGAAAACCTAGGACGTTCGGATTGCCGCCGTAGGGCGGATCTGTGAAGTAGATCGTGCCGTCGCTGCGCACGATCACGTCGTTGGGCGAGTTGAGTTGCTTGCCGGTATAGGTCGTGGCCAGGGGGCTGACCTGCCCACCTGCCGCAGTACGCGACACCCGACGACCCGCATGTTCGCATGCGATAAGCAGCCCCTGGGTGTCGACGCCGAGCCCGTTGGCTTGACCACTGGGCTCGCGGAACACCGTGACCGTTGTGGACGGTGGCGTCAGCTCGTGAATGCGGCTGTTGGGGATGTCGGTGAACAAGAGCTTGCCCGTCGCCGCCATCCACACTGGGCCTTCGGTGAAGTTGAACCCGCCGGCGACCTTCTGCACGGCGCTGACGCCCTGAGTGGGATCTACGAATGGCGCACCGCTGCTGCCTCCGCTGCCCGCACTCGCGCCGCTGCCCGCCGCGCCCCCAGTGGCCACGCCCGCTGTGCCGCCGCTGCCGAGGCCGCCACTCCCGCCGGTGTTGGCGCCAGCGCTGGCACCGCTTCCGGCGCTTCCGGCGCTTCCGCTGCTGCCCGCGGCGCCGCCGGTCGCCGTTGATGCGGCGTCGTCGCTGCCGCAGGCGCAGAGCAGCGCCAGTGCCACGAGTGGAGAGAAAAGGGATCGCAACATGAACATCATTCGCACCTTAGCAGTGTTGTCTGAGCCGACGCCCGGTCCGCGCAACTTTGCCGCATGGAGCGCTGCGCTTCTTCTTCTGCACGTTCCGCAGTCTATCAGGTGTCAACACAGCGGCAATTCGCCGATGCGGACCGATCGAATGCGCGTGCAGCGGTTCCAGCGTCGCCCGCAGTGGTCATGGCTTTGATGAGTTCTGCAGCGCTCGCGAGGCGCTTGTCCGATCCGGCTTGCCGAGGCGGGTTCGGGGCAACTCACCGACGATGCAGTACACGCGCGGCAACTTGAAGCCGGCAAGTTCATGAGCCGCGGCACCCAGCACGGCTTCGGCATCCACGCCGGACTCGAGCACCAAGAGTGCCCCAACTCGCTGACCCCACTCCGCGTCAGGCACACCACAGACCAGGGCGTCGCGCACGCCGGTCGCTTGGCGCAGTGCGTTTTCGACCTCGAGGGGCTGCACGTTTTCTCCGCCCGTCACGATCACGTCGTCGCTGCGTCCCAGTACATAAAGCCGTCCTGAGTCGTCGGTGCTTCCCAGGTCGCCGGTATCGAACCAAGCGTTCGGCGCCAACTCGGCTTCTCCGACGTACCCACGCATGCGCATGGGGCCGCGCACCAAGATGGGCCCCGCTCTCGATTTGTACCCACCCCGGGGTGGGTCACTTTGTCGGCGGGTTGCGCGGTGAGTTGCGTCATCGTCTTCGTCGCTTCCGCCAATGCGTACTTCCACGCCGCCGAGGGGAACCCCGGAGTCCGCGCCGCCGAGGGGAACCCCGGAGTCCGAGCCGCCGAGGGGAACCCCGGAGTCCACGCCTTGGGGAACCCCGGAGTCCGAGCCGCCGAGGGGAACCCCGGAGTCCGGGCCGCCGAGGGGAACCCCGGAGTCGGCGACGCCCCCGCCCGCGCTGCGTGGATCTTGCGCATCGCTTGGGCGTTGCGTCGTGATTTGTGATGCCATCTCCGTGCAGCCGTAGGTAGCGAGCACGCGCAGCTTGCGTGCGCGGGCTTCCTGTCGGAGCGCCGGGTCGAACGCCGCACCGCCGACCAAGATCACGCGCAGCTGCGTTAGCGCCGCGCTGCGGGGATGCCGCATCAGGGTTGAGAGCATGGTCGGCACCACCGACAGCAGCGTCGCGCGCTTGGTCTCGATGGCGTGGAACACAGCGTCCGGGTCGAAGCTGGGCAAGACCACGATGGGCTTTCGTGCGACGAGACAGCGCGTCACGATCGACAGCCCACCGACGTGCGCCAGGGGTATGCATAAGAGCCAGCGATCGTCGGCTTGAAAACCCAGGTGCGCATTGCTGGCAAGGGCGGCGGCGAGCAGCGCGTGATGATCCAAGACGGCAAGCTTGGGCGCGCCACTCGTGCCCGATGTCGCGATCAACGCGGCAGGAGCGCCGCGATAGCCCGCGGCCAGCTTGATCAGCGCGTCCGCTTCCCTCGAAGTGAGCTTCGGGTGCAGTGGCAAGAACGTGCGCCTTGCTTCGAGAGCTGCGAGCACCTGGACGAGGGTCTCCAGTTCCGTCTGCACCCGGAAGTGCCATACGGCTTCGCCATCCGCCGCTTCGCCCCGCGCGGGCTCCGCCGAGCCGCGCCGAGCCACTCCGGGTGTGCCGTCGCCGCTGGGAACTACGCCGCCGCGCCGCGCCGTTGCCAGCGCGAGTTCCGCGAGCTCCGCGAACGGCAGCAGCCGCGGTCCGCTAACCAACGCGAGGCGATCCGGCGCTTCGAGGGCTGCTGCGTGCACGCTCAGGGACGCGACCGCGCCCGGACTCAGCTCGCCGTCCATAGCTCCTCACCGAGCGTGACGCCGTGGCCGTGCACCGCGGCAGCATCGACTTGTAGAGCGTCGCCCACGGCCGCATCTGGCAGCTGGGGTACGCGCGCCGAAGGAAACGCGCTCAGGGCGCCGTGTAGGTCCAGTCCGGCTGCCTCTGCGGCGTCATTTTCAAGGGCGAGGGCCAGTTCGGCACATGCCGCCAGGGCGACCGGCCCCTCGAAGGCGTGCGTCACGATACAGCGTTTGCCGCCTCGCGCCGCGAGGGTTGCCAAGGACAGGCAGCGTGTCACACCGCCCAGCAACGTTGGTTTGAGCACCACGCCGCTGGCCGCGGACTTTTCGATGAGCGCGCCGCGCAGATCCGCTTGTAGCAGAGACTCATCCACAAACCATGGCACAGCGCACTCGCCGAGATCGAGCAGCGCTGCTCCGCGGGTCGGCTCTTCCACGAGCTCCAGTTCAGCGCGCTGGTAACACGCAAGCGCGTCGCGAGCGGCAGCGACGTCGAGACCGCCGTTGAGATCCAGGCGCAGCCGTAGCGGAGAACCACAGGCCCGGCGCACCTCGATCAGACGCGAGGCTTCGACGTCGGGATCGCGCCCGGTCGCTTTGAATTTCAAGTGGCGCGCGCCGCGTGCGACGGCACGCTCCGCTCGCTGCAAAATGTCTCCGTCGTCCAGGTGTCCCACCAGCACGCTACGCGGGCCACTAATCCGTGTGCCCAGCAACTGCCCCAGAGCGACGCCCCGCCGGCGCCCGAGGGCGTCGAGCAAGGCCGTCTCCAGCGCAAAGCGCGCGCTTGGGGAACTCAGCTCAAATTCGTCGCAGAGCCGCGCGACGTCCTCTGCGCTCTCCGGCAGCTCCCCCAGATGGCCCAGCGCTCGGAGTTCTTGCCGCGCGCCGTCGGCAGTGTCCGTTGCCCAGCTATCTCCCGCGGAGCGCGCGTCGGCTCCGAAGCCCGGCAGCGGCGAAGCTTCCCCCAGCCCAAGCAGAGTCTCCCCGTTGAAAAGTCCGGCGAGCAGTCCGTCTCGGCGCGTCCAACCGCTTTGCGCGCTGATGGCGCCCGATGTGGCGCCGCCGACGGCGATCACGCGCAGCGATAGTGGCATCTACGCCTCTTCGCCGATCTCTGCGGCGACCCGGCACAACGCGCGCGTCATTTCACATGCCCCAGGCGATGCCCGCGGCCAAGAGCGCGCTGTGGATCAAGAGCAGTCGCGCCGTCGCGGGCAGTAGTGGATTGAGCAGGGCTCCCTCGCTCCCCGCCACGCGCCGGCACAGCATCACGCCCAGGGGCAGTGGCAAGAGCGTGGCAAAAACGCCGGGGCCTGCAACGTCCAAGGCGAACATGCACAGTGGCGCGATGAACGCTGCTGCAAGCAGCGCCGTGTATTCGTAGTTCGCGAAGCGGCGACCGAAGCGAACGACCAGAGTTCGCTTGCCGACTTTGGAGTCCGTCGAGAAGTCTCGGGCGTTGTTGACGACCAGCACGGCCGTTGCGAGGCTGCCCACGGGCACCGCGGCGAGCCACGCTGCAGCCGGCACGCCGCCGCTAGCGACGAAGGCAGTTCCGCATACGGCGACCAATCCAAAAAAAACAAACACAAACACGTCCCCCAGCCCGTTGTACCCGAGGGGATACGGCCCACCGGTATACGCAATGCCGCTCAGAATGCTGGCGACGCCGATCGCGACAATCACCGGGCCCGCGAGATGCACCAGCCATGCGCCGGCAAGGGTTGCCAGTGCAAAGCTGATCGCCATGCCCAAGCGTACCGCCCGCGGTGAGAGCAAGCCGCTCTGCACCGCGCGTGGTGGACCCAGCCGGCTCTCGTTGTCGGCTCCTTTTTCGAAGTCAAAGACGTCGTTGGCGAAGTTGGTGCCGATCTGGATCATGAGCGCGCCGAAAAGTGCCGCGACGACCGCGCTGACACGCACCGTACCTGCTGCGTATGCCGTGGCCGCACCCACCGCGACCGGCGCGACCGCTACGGGCAACGTCTGCGGTCGCGCGGCCAGCAGCCACACGCGTAGCGAACCCGGACTGGGTAGGTCTGGGCGTTCGGCATTGGCTACGGAGGCGTGAGGAGACATGGCCATGAGTCGACTGCTAGGTCCCATGCGAACGATGACGCGCGCTCAGGGCAGGCGCGGGAACTTGCCAAAGTTCGGTGGGCGCTTTTCCAAGAAAGCGTTCTTCCCTTCTTGACCCTCTTCGGTCATGTAGAAGAGCAACGTCGCGTTGCCCGCGAGCTCTTGCAGCCCCGCCTGACCGTCGCAATCCGCATTCAAGGAAGCCTTCAAGCATCGGAGCGCCAAGGGACTGTTCTGTAAGATCTCCCGGCACCATTGAACAGTCTCGCTTTCGAGCTGCGCGAGCGGCACCACGCGATTGACCAAGCCCATGTCGAGGGCGTCCTGTGCCGAGTACTGTCGGCACAGAAACCAGATCTCGCGGGCCTTCTTCTGACCCACGATGCGGGCCATATAGGAAGCGCCGTAGCCGCCATCGAAGCTCCCGACTTTCGGGCCCGTTTGGCCGAAGCGCGCGTTGTCGGCGGCGATGGTCAAGTCGCAGACCAGGTGCAGCACGTGGCCGCCGCCAATGGCGTAGCCGGCGACCATGGCGATCACGGGCTTAGGCAAAGTGCGGATCTGCCGCTGCAGGTCGAGCACGTTCAGGCGCGGCACCCCGTCGCCACCGACGTAGCCCGCATGTCCGCGGACGCGCTGGTCGCCACCGGAGCAGAACGCTTTGTCGCCGACGCCGCACAAGATGACGACGCCAACGTTGGCGTCGTCGCGTGCGTCTGCGAAGGCGTGGGTCATTTCCTTCACGGTCTGCGGGCGAAAGGCGTTGTGCACTTCCGGACGGTTGATGCTGATCTTCGCGATGCCTTCGGCCTTTTGGTACAGAATGTCTTCAAAGCCGGGAACGTTTTCATACTGGGGCACGGTCATGGGTCTGCTCTCCTCGAGTCAGGCTGGGGTGGTGGGCGCGGGCCAAAATGCGCGCGAGTTGTTTGGGGGTCTCTAAAGTGAGGTTGTGTCCGGCATCTGGGACCAAGTGCACGTATGCACCGGGGATCTGGCGCGCCGCCGCGTTGGCATGGGCGGCGTACTTGTTGTCGAGGCCGCCAGCGACGAAGTGCAGCGGGACACGCCCGACAGCGAGGCGCGCCGCCAGTTCGGGCATCTCGCCACTGCCGAGTTCGACCAGGGCCCGCGCGATGTTGAGGGCGTCGTGCCCCAGGCGCTGCGCGCGCTGGGTGCTGAGGGTTTCCCTGTCGAGGCGAGTCTGACTCGCAAAGAGGGGCAGGGCCTCGAATTGATCGACAAACTCCACCAAGCCACGGCGCAGCAATACGTCCAGCTGCGCGCGTTCCCAGAGCATGCGCTCGTTGCGCGCCGTCACGTCGAGGCCCGTGTGGGCGCTCACCGCCGTCAACGCTAGGAGCCGATCAGGAGTAAAAGCTGCGAGCCCAAGGGCCAGACGCCCGCCCATGGAATAGCCCACGACGTGGCTGGGCTGTGGGATGCGCGCTGCAAGGGCGCGCACATTGGCTTCGAAGCCGTCGGCCACGGGCAGCGCGGGCCGTCCATGTCCGGGCAGGGGCAGCGCCCACACGGCCCCCGGGTAGTCGAGCTCGGCGACGACTGCGCGCCATGCCTCGGGCGCCCCGAGCATGCCGTGCAACAGCACCATGGGCGCAGCGCTGTTGTCCTGCGCAGCACGCAGCAGCGTCGCGTTCATGGCGCACCGCCGGCATTGGGAACGGCCCCTTGAGTCGCGCGCGTCCCTTGAGCCGCATCCCGCGCGCGTACTTCTTGGGTCGCCTCCGCCCTGGGGCAGACTTCGATCACGCTGGCGCGGGGTGTGTGCAGCGCGCCGTGGAGCGCATCACTCAGTGCCTGCGCCGTGTCCGCGCGCGCGTGTGAGATCTGAAACGCAGCGCATGCGCCCGCGAGAAACTCTGTAGGCGGCGTGAGGAACAAGCGTTCCAAATTCGTCGCCGAAATCTGGGCGGCGATGGGCAGCTGCTCGAAGATGCGCCCGCCGCCGTTGTTCACCACGACGATCAAAAGCGGCGCGCTGGCGTTTGCGGCCAGGGCCAAAGAGCCTACGTCGTGCAGCGCGCTCACGTCGCCCAGCAGCACGACGACGGCGCGACTTGCGTCGACCACCGAACGCGCCCCGGCCGCTCCGGCGATCAGTCCGTCAATGCCACTGACGCCGCGTTGGTGCAGCACAGAGAGCGACTGGTTGCGGCGTCCGCCATAGCGTTCGACGTCGCGGACGACTTGGCTATTGCCGACCAAAAGCGTCGCGCCGGCGGGTAGCGCTGCGACGACGGTGTGCGCGATGGCCGGCTCCGACAGTGCGTCGCCGCTGAGCGGTGTGTCGGCGGTGGTGGCCAACGCGAGCACGTGCTCGCGATAGGCGGCATCCCGCGGGCGTCCGGCGAGGCGTTCGCTCAGGCTGCCGAGCAGCTCCGTGGCGTCACACACCACGGCGTCGGTTGTCGCAGCGCTTGGGTCGACGATATCGTGAGGTGCAACGGCGATCACCGTGGCGGGGGCCTGCGCGCGGGCGATTCGCGGCCAAGCGGCAGACGTCGGGGGTGCGCCCAAGCACAGCACGACGTCCGGTGGCCGGCTTTCGAAGAGCGCCACCAACCATGCGTCGAGGGCACCGGCACACAGCCCGCTCAGCTCCGGACCGTGGAGCACGTCGCTGGCTGCTTCCGCGCCGCACGCGAAGCCCGACGTGCGCAGGAAGTCCGCCAAAGCCTGACGCAATGCGGGCGCGGATTTGTCTCGCGCTTGGCCTGCGTTGCCCCACGCCGGTCCGACCAGCACGAGGCCACGGCGCGCAGACGCACACAGCTGCGTGACGCGTTCCAGCGCATCGACGGACGGCAAGACGCGCCCGGCAAAAGCGCGCGGCGCGCCGCGCTGATCACAGCGCTGCAACTCGCCACGCCACGGTTCGTCACCCGCGCTAGCGACGGGTTCGAGTGGTTTGCGGAAGCGCGCGTTGACGTGCACGGGGCCGGGCACTGGAAACTGCGCACGCAGCACGGCTTGTGCGGCAATGCGCGGCACGGCGCGCAGCGCTGCCGGATCGGGCTCGCCCAGCTCAAAGTAGGCACGCACGTGGCCGCCGAAGAGCTTGGTTTGGTCCACGGTTTGGTTTTCGTGCGCTTGGGTCAGCTCCCAGGGGCGATCCGCGGTCAGCGCGATCAGGGGTAGGAGCGCGCGTTCGGCTTCAAGCACCGCGGGAAAGTAGTGCGCGCCCGCGCTGCCTGAGGTGCACAACAGCACACTGGGCCGGCCGGTGACGCGCGCTTGGCCCAGGGCGAAGAACGCCGCACCGCGCTCGTCGATGCAGGTGCTCACCTGCATGCCGTCGGTTGCGTCGGCGGCCAGGGCCAAAGGTGTGGAGCGAGAACCGGGACTGAGCACGACGTGTTCCACGCCAGAGGCGTGAAGCGCGCGCATGAACAACCGCGCCCACTCGCTGTGCAGATCTCCGTTCACGCGACGCCGTCCAGGTGCAGCGGCGCCGGCGCAGGATCGGGAACGACGCCCAGCGTGCCGCGCATACTGGCCAACTTGGCCTCGGTTTCGGCTAGCTCAAACTCAACTTCGGAGCCCCGCACCAGTCCCGCGCCCGCAAATAGATGCGCGCCGCCCGGCACGAGCAACGCCGAGCGCAACGCCACGGCAAACTGTCCACGCCCTTGCGCGTCGAACCAGCCCACAGGTGCCGCGAACCAGCCGCGATCGAAGCGCTCGTTTGCAAGCAAGAACGAGAGTGCTTCTCGACGCGGTACGCCGCAGACCGCAGGCGTTGGGTGCAGCGCATCGACCCAGTCGAGCACGTGGCTGTCCGGAGCGCTGGCGACGATGGGCGTGGCCAAATGGTGCACGTGTCGCAAGGTGCGCACATGTCGCTCTGCTTGTGACACGATGCGCGCGCCGGCATTGGCGAGGGCGGTCTCGATGGCGCGTACGACGTAGCGGTGCTCGCGCTCGTCTTTGTCTGACGCGAGTAGCGCGTCGATCTCTTGGGCGTCGTTACCACGGCGGGGCAGCGTTCCAGCGACGGCTTCGCTGCGTAGCGCCTGACCGTCGAAGGCCACGAGTAGCTCGGGGCTGGCGCCAACGAAGGTGTGCGTGCCTGCGCTAATGGCAAAGTGTGCCGCTGCGGTTTCTGCGGAAAGACGGCGCAAAGTCGCCGCAACAGAAACCTGTCCGGATGCTCGGGCCGCGCGCACCACAACGACCTTTTCCAGTGCACCCTGTGCAATTTGCTCTAGCGCCGCCCTTGCCGCCGCGCAGTATTCCGGTGCGCCGCTCGCTTCGAGGCAAAGAGGGCTCGTGACGCGATTGGCTTGCAACTGATTGGCAAACACCGCGTGCGCTTCGGCCTGCAGCAGCCGTGGGATCTCGAGTTCCGTGCGGGATACGACCAGCTCCGCGCGCACAGAATTGCCGGAGCGCACGAAGGACCAGCGTGGCAACACGAAACGCGCGTCGCCGAAGTGGTGGAATACGCCCAAGCGTCCCGGCGCGAAGGAAAGCCCGCCGAGTAGCCGCGGGGCGGCGCTGCCCACGACCTCTAGGTCTGCGAACAGCTCGCATGCGCTCTGCCGCACGGTAGCGATGGCGTCGGCGCCTTCCGCTTTCAACAGCGCGGCGCAGCCAAAAGCCACCATGGGAGAGCCCAGGGCACCCATGCCTTCGTCGCTGTTCCAGAAGAACAGCTCGCGCTCGTCGCTGAGCTGCGTGAAGGGATCCAGGTCGACCTCGCCACCAATGGCGAAAAGGCGCGCTGTGGCGCCATGAGTCGCGCGGTGCGTCGCTTCCGCCAGTGCGGCTTCGAACTTCATGGCGCCGTGCCCACAAAGAGGTTCGCCGCGCCGAAGGTAAGAGCGGTAGCCTCGACGTTGATCAGTCCGACGTCCTGCATCATCTGTCGGAACTCGGCGCGGGGCGGGAACGCCGCGATCGACGACTGCAAGTAGCGGTACTCGCGGTTGCCGGAGAGCCACCCGCCGACTGCGGGCACCACCGTGCGGATGTGAAAGCGTGCCAAGCCGCGCAGGAGTCCCTCTTCCGGTTCGCCCAACTCCAAGATTGCCAAGCGTCCGCCGGGGCGCGTCACCCTTGCCATTTCCCCGAGACCTTTGGCGCGGTCGACGGCGTTGCGGATCCCGAAGGCGATGGTCACGCCGTCGAAGCTCGCGTCGTCGTAGGGCAGGGCCTCGACAGTTCCCGTATCAAAGTGCACGCGGTCACTGAATCCGGCGCGCTCGACCTTCTGCGTGCCAATGGCCAGCATCTTGCGCGAAGGATCGATGCCAACCACTTGGCTTTCGGGCAGTTTGCGCGCGATGCCCAGGGCGAGGTCCGCCGTGCCCGTTGCTACGTCCAGCACGCGACAGGCACCCGAGAGCTGCAGTGCCGCGACGGTCTTGCGACGCCAACCCTGGTCGATGCCGAGGGACAGCACACGATTCAAGAAGTCATAGCGCTCGGCAATGCCATCGAACATCTGCCCACTGCCGGGGCGCACGGGTGCGGGCGCTGCGTTGTTCATGTTGTTTCCCTTTGCTTTGGTTCGAATGCGTCGAGCGCTCCCAGAGCGTCCAGGGCTTCGGGTGGAAGTGCCTGGGCGCCGTCGCTGCGTGCTTGCTCGGGTTCGTCATGCACTTCGAGCAACAGCCCTGCGGCGCCCGCTGCCAGCGATGCCTGCGCCAAGGGCACGACCAAGTCGCGCCGCCCGCAGGCGTGGGACGGGTCGACGATAACCGGCAGCTTGTGCACGTGCGCTAGCAGTGCCACCGCGCCAACGTCGAGCAGGTTGCGGGTGCTCTGGTCGAAGCCACGGATGCCACGCTCGCAGAACAGCACCCCGTGCGCGCCATGCGCCAAGAGGTACTCGCCCGCGTGCAGCCAGTCTTCGATACTGGCGCTCATGCTGCGCTTGAGCAGCGCTGGGCGCCGGGTATTGCCAACGGCCTTCAGCAGCGCAAAGTTTTGCATGTTGCGCGAGCCGACCTGCATGATGTCCGCGTATTCGGCTACCAGCGGCACGTCGACTTCGCTCATCACCTCGGTGACGACGGACATCAGGTTCGCGTCTGCCGCCATGCGCAGCCAGCGCAGAGCGTCGGCCCCCACGCCCTGGAAGTCATAGGGGCTCGTGCGCGGCTTGAAGGCGCCACCCCGCAAAAATCGAATGCCGCGGTGGCCTAGCTTTTCCGCGATGCGATGGATCTGACTCTCCGACTCCACTGCACACGGGCCAGCCATCAACATGGGGCTTTGCTTGGAGATCCGCAGTGGCCCGACCATCAGTTCTGGACCGTGGGCGTCGATGCGCGGCCGCGTGCTCTTGGGACTGGTGACAGCCTGTACGCCCGGCAAAGCTTCCACGGCGCTCGGCGCGACCTGGGCCGACCCGCGCGCGATCATCAGATGAACATCGCCGGACGAGTTTTGTTCGATGCTTTCGACCCACAAACCCAGTCCTGCCAAGCCGCTTCGGGCTCGGTCGATATCGGCTTGCTGTTTCAACGTGACGATCATGCGTTCTCCTCAAGCGCGACGTTTGGTCGCCAGATCCAGCAAGCTGCCGAATTTCTGAAAGTCCGCCGTCTGTGAGCGCACGAAGGAGTCGATCACGGTTTGCGCCACTACCGAGAACGACACCAACTGCTGCAAGCGACTGAGCACGTGTGCTTGCTCCGCGTCCGCGTTGGCTGCCCTGGCGAGCTCCACGGCGTCTTGCAGTCGCTTGCCCACGGACTCAGCCAAGAAACGTTCGCGCTCGTTGACGACCCGCGAAATCATCTTCCAGAAGTCCGTCTCGGCTTCGTAGAACTCCTTACGTTCCCCGGGTCGCCACACGCGACGCACCACGCCCCAGCGCAAGAGCTCCGCGAGGGTGGTCGACACGGTGCCCGCGGATACTCGCAGCGCCTTGGCGATTTCCGCTGCGGAGCGCGGCCCCAGATCGAGGTACAGCACCGTCCACACGCGTCCGAGGGCGGCCCGAAAACCCCAGTGCGCGATCACATCCCCAATCGCGTCTGCCGCTAGGATTTTTGCCCGTTTCAGCTGCAGTTCTGCCATGGGATAGAACTTTCAAAAGTTTCTGAAACCTTTGTAGGTCCTGATTCGGACGCGGTCAAGGCGTCGCCTCCGCTTTGTGCCAGCGGGCAACGGAGCAGCGCATTTTCAGCCCATGCAGCGACCTGGCGCACGGCGGCGGAGCCTGACACTCTGATCGCCATGTTCGTTTGCCCGGAATGCGGGAGGAGCGGATCCGCGGGAGGCTTTTGCACCGAAGACGGGGCCACCATGGCGGAGTCCGCCGATCCGCTGCTCGGCTCCCTGGTCGGCAGCTACCGCATCACGCGCTTGGCCGGATTTGGCGCCATGGGCGCGGTGTACATGGCGGTGCATCCGGGCATCGGTAGCCGCGTTGCCATCAAGGTGCTCAATCACGATCCGTCGCGCAGTCCGGATCTCGTCGACCGCTTCTTTTCCGAAGCGCGCGCCGTCAATCTGATCCGCCACGAACACATCGTCAACGTGCTGGACCTGGCGCAGCTGCCGGATGGCCGCCCCTACATCGTGATGGAGTACCTGGACGGCGCGCCGCTGTCGGCTCTGTTCGAATCCGGCCCGATGCCCCTCGGAACCCTGGCGCGTATCCTGGGCGAAGTGCTCGATGCGTTGGGCAGTGCACATGAAAAAGGCGTCGTGCACCGCGACCTGAAGCCCGACAACCTTTACGTTACGCCCCAAGGCCACGTGAAGGTGCTCGACTTCGGCATCGCCAAGCTGCGTTCCGAAGCCGACGCCCCGGGCTCAGGCACGCGCACCGGTTCGCTGTTGGGCACGCCGCACTATATGTCGCCAGAGCAGGCGCTCAGCCATCGTGCCGACTCTCGCGCGGACCTTTACGCCATCGGCGTGATCTTGTTCGAAGGTGTCACCGGGCAAAAACTCTTCGACGCCCCCGCCCTCTTCGACTTGCTACGCAAGCACGTCGAAGAGCCGCCGCGTTCGCCGCGCTCGCTGCGTGCAAATTTGCCTGAAGCCTACGACGCCGCGATCCTGCGGGCGCTACAAAAGGACCCAGCAAACCGCTTCCAAACTGCCCAGGAGTTCGCGAGCGCGCTGCTCGAAGCCACCCGCACGTTGCCCGATAGCGAGTGGGCGCCGGTGTCCATGGCGGGGGCCATTGCCGCCGCTATGGCATCGCGTTCGCGTTCGAGCTCCGGCGGTCGCTCTACGGCGCCCATGGAGCAAAAGCCGTCCAAGCTTAGTACCGGTCCGACCATACCGAGCGCGGGCACCTACGGCGGCGCGTCTATCCCCACGGCCACCGCTGCGCCGCCGCCCAAGAAGAGCAGCATGGGCTACGTTGTCGCCGCCATCGCCGGCGCCGTGGTGATCATCGGCCTGTTGGGCTTTGCCGTCGTCGTCTTTGCCTTCGGTTGGTTCGTCACAAGTGACTCTGGCGATCCCTCTGCGGCGGGTCGCGCGCGGGGTGGGCCGCAGCCCATAGCCGCGAGGGATCCGGATCTCGACGACGACGATGATGACGACGACGACGTGCTCCTGCCCGGAATGCCGAAAGCGGGCCCCAAGGTGGATGTGAAGAACTTCGACGTGTGGGCGTTCTTCCCCGAAGCCGAGCGCATTTCGAAGACTCACGCAGCCGACGCTCGCTTTGTGCGCCTGGACGCGTCCGGCGTGCGCGCCAACGGTAGCGTCGATCTCACCTTCGCGATGACGAACAACGTCTTGTATCGCTTCCGCTCTCCGTCGCTCTCCGTGCGCCCCGCCGGCCATCCGGATAACGCGCCGTTCCGCGGCAAGTGCTACGTCTACGTGAGCGTTGGCCGCGACGGCGTGCAGTCCTACTTGACGGAGTGGACCTGCGACATGCCGTTCCTGCCCAAGCCGCGCTGCTCCCTGGCGCAGATCTGGAAACAAGCCGAAGCCCGCGGTGCGCCACAGGGAAACCTGATCGGCAGCCTGGGCTATTGGGCCGACCCCCAAGGCCGCGGCCGCTGGAACGTGACCATCGCCCCAAAGTTCAGCGGGTGGGTCCCCGACCGCTGTTGATGACGACTCACCTGACGAGCCGCGCAAGCGGGCACCCTGTAGACAGCCACCGGGCTGCGAGTGGTTGTGTTGGTGGGCTGCGTTTGATGCTCCGGTTTCCGCCGTCGCAACGCATTCCGCGTCCGCCGATCTGAATTTGGTATTGTGGCCAGGGGGCGGCGTTCGCGGGAGATCTTGAGCAAAACTCCGGGCTGGGGTCAGCAAGTGGAGGGTCTCCGCGGGTTGATCTAGACTTTCCCCCAACGACCACCAGGGGCGAGTTCAATAGGTCATGCAGACATCCCGTCTTTTCACCAAGCTGGGGCAAACGCTTTTTGCGTTGGCCGGACTCGCTGCAGGCTGCAGCGTGTTCGAGCCCCCCGGCGCAACGTCGGACGGCGGATCGACGTCGGATGCCGCGCTCGGTGGTGCGGCGGGAGTGGGCGGCTCGCTCGGAGGCGGAGGCGGTCAGAGCGGTTCCGGCGGCACCGCAGGCACACCGGACGCGGGGCCCACGGGACCCTGGTGGAACACCAAGAGCACAGACGGTTGCGACAGCGTCGGGGTACCGACCAACGCCGATCGACCCTCCGTCACGGATCCGGGCGCACCCTTAGCGCCGATCTATCTCGCCACCACGCGCTTGCGCTTCGGTAGCGCGAGCGACGACGCTGCGCTCACGGCCAACGACAAAGCATGGTTGGACATCGGTTTGGACATCGACCTGTCCTGCACGAACTCATCCACTTGCGCCGTCAACGGCACCAACGTCGAAGAGCACGCCTGCAAGAACGACTTGCTGGTGCCCTTCGACGGGACCAACTGTCGCGACAACCAGATCGGCAAGCTTTATCCCGTGGCGGCTCTGTCGCCCTTTGTGGGGCCGCTCTTTGGCATCACCGAGCCGAACTGGAATTGCGCGCTTCACCGCGGTGAGTTTGGCCTCATCTTCAAGCTCAGCGAATACAACGGCGAACTCAATGACGCGTCGGTGCGCGTGGATTTGTATACCTCGATGGGCCTACAGACACTGCAGAATTGGACGTGCACGAGCGGTTCGGGGGGCGGCGTGCCGGACGATTGGTTCAAGCAGGCGCCCTGGCTGCACACCGCGCACTGGAAGATTGCCGATAGTTCCTTGGACCCCACCGGCACCCCCTCCGGCAACGAAGTCCCTCCGTCCAAGTACGCCGACCCCGCGGCCTTCGTGCGGGACGGCTACCTATTTGCCAGCTTGCCTCCGGCAACAGAGTTCTGGCTCGATGGCGAACGCGCGCACGTTCCGGGGTTTCGTCTGTTGCTGCACCGCTCGGTGTTGATCGGCAAGATCGAGAAAGCCCAGGATGGAACCTGGAAGCTGCTTGAAGGCACCATGGCCGGAGTCGTCCTGCCAAACGAGATCCTGGGTGCCTTCCGGGAGCTCGGCTTCTGCCAAAATATGTGTGTCGCTTACGACAACGTCGTGGCCTACCTGAACACCAACCAGGACGCGCTCAGCAATACCAGCGCCAAGCTACCCAACACCGCCTGCAATGCCCTCAGCATTGGAATCGGGTTGGAAGCACGCCAGGCGACGGCGACGGCAAAGGACGTGGACAAGGCGAAGAAGCCCGTGGACTGCCCCGCTCCCCAGCACCCGCTGGCTCCGCAGCACGGATGTGTCTGCCCGGATCCGAAAGTTGGCGGGCCTTGCGTGGTGCTAGACGGCGGAGCCGACTGATGAGCAAGGTCCACGGATTGTGCGCTGCCGCACTGGCGTTGCTCGTGTCTCAAGGGGCCCTGGCTGGGGATGATCGCGCCGCTGCGGCCAACGCTTTCGGCCGCGCTCAAAAGGCCGCATTGGCGGGGGAGTATGCAGAGGCGGCAGAGCTGTTCGAACTCGCTGACAGCTTGGCCCCTGCGCCGGAAGCGCTGCGCAGTGCTGTAGCAGCCCGGCGCCAAGCCGGACAATGGGCCACTGCCGCCGCCAGAGCCGAACAGCTCAAAGCGCGTTATCCTGAAGACGCCGAGTCGAAGAAGCTTGCCGATGAAGTACTCTCTCGCGCGCGCAAGAGCCTCGGTTGGGTCGTTGTCAGTTGCCTGAGTGCGCCGTGTCAGGTCAAAGTAGACAGCGAGCCCATCGGTGCGCTGGCCGAAAGCCGTCACGTGGTCTATCTGAAGCCGGGCAGTCACGCTGTGGTGGCGGTGTTCGGGCGTCGTCGCAGCCCATCTCAGTCGTTGCAAACCGCGGCGGGTGCGGAGCAGAATTTGGAGTTTGTGCCGCCGCCGGTTGCAACGAAGAAGACGAAGCCGACCGCTGCCGCAAAAAAGGGGTCGGCCGACGTGACCGCGGACGCCGCGGCGACCTCGGACGGACTCTCGCCGTGGGTCTTTGGCACTGCCGTCGGCGTGACCGTCGTATTGGCGGGGGTAACGACTTGGTCCGGTCTCGACACGCTTTCTGAGCGGGACAGCTACGACCAGAACCGCACCCAAGACGGCTACGAGCATGGCCAAGCTTTGGAGCGGCGCACGAATGTGCTCCTTGCTGCCACGGGGGTTTCAGCCGCTGCCACAGTTGTTCTCGGATTCCTCACGGACTTCGGCGGCGGCGCACAGAGCAGCGGCGCAGGGAGTGCGAGGCTTGGCGCGACGATGCAACGCGGTGGCGCTGCCCTGAGTATGACCGGGAGCTTCTAATGGCCGGCTCCGGGCAAGACACGGACGAAGCCTTCCTGCCCGCTCCCCGCCAGCTGGGCCAATACGAGGTGATCGCGGAGATCGCCCGGGGCGGCATGGGCGTCGTCTATCTGGCGCGGCGGGTGAGCGAAGCGGGGTTTGCGCGGCTTTTTGCCGTGAAAGTCCTGCACGCGCATTTGGCTCTCGAGCACGCCTTCATCGAGATGCTTCACGACGAGGCCCGCATCGCGGCACGCGTGCACCATCCTCACGTGGTGCCCATCGTGGATCTGGGTGAGGCCGACGGATTCCACTACGTGGTGATGGAGTATGTGGACGGTTGCGCCCTGTCCGCACTCATGGCGCGCAACAAGGCTTCGCGATCACCGGAGCTTGTGGGTGCCATCATGCTCGACGCGCTGGAAGGGCTGCACAGCGCTCACACCTTGCTCGACGACGCAGGCGTGCCCCTGGCCCTCGTGCACCGCGACGTCACGCCCCAAAACATTCTGGTCGGTGCAGACGGAGCCGCGCGCATCACGGACTTCGGGATCGCCAAGGCGGAAGCGCGAGTCACGACGACCCAACCGGGAACGTGGAAGGGCAAGTTCTCCTACATTGCTCCCGAGGCTCTGACCGGAGATGCCGAAAAGGTCGACTTGCGCGCAGACATCTTCTCTGCAGGCGCGGTGCTGTGGAGCGCCCTGACGGGTCGCAGCCTGTTCCGGGCTGAAACGGATGGGGCAACGCTCCACAACGTACTGAATAAGGAGGTCCCGAAAGCCAGCCAAACGGGGCTGTGTCCTCCCGAGTCCCTCGACGCGGTGTGCTCGAAGGCGCTAGAGCGTAATCCCGATCGGCGCTTCCAGAGTGCGTTGGAAATGGCGGAAGCTCTGCGCGCGGCGTTGCCGCGGGTCGGGCGCCGAGCAGAGGTGGCCGAATGGGTTAGTGCTTCGTTCGAGGGGGAGTTAGCCCGCCGCCGCGCCGCCATTCGCGCCGCAGCCAGCAAGCCTGGCGCAACCTTGCCGCCACCGCTGCCGAGCCTTGGCCCGGAATCCATGAGGACGGACTCTTGGCCCGTGCCAGGCTCGAGCGAGCACGTATCCGGTCCCGGGCTCGCGGTCACCACCCTCAGTCCCCACGCAGATACGACGCCCATTGTCGCGTCGCGTCCCTCCAGGCGCCGCCTGCTCGCCATCGCGACGGGGATCCTCGCGCTGACCGCGGTTGCGGTCGTGATCGGTTTCTCGGTGGCCGGCACGGAAGACCCAGCTTCAGATCTTCCGAGCGCGGCCACCCGGGCCGGGGCGCCGCCCGCGCAGGAAGCGAGCGATCCGGCGCCGACGGCGGAGCCGGCGCCAAGGGCGATCGCGACGCCCAGCGCACTGCCCCTGGAGAGCGTCCGGCCAACTCCTCGGCGCAGCGCTCCCGCTGTCCGTGCAGCGCTCCCGTCTCCCGGGCCGCCCCCAAGCACGGCCAGCGAACCCAAGGCGCCTTTTCCCGTCGCGACCCCCAAACCGAGCGCTCCGCCTGCGTCCACCAAGGGCACGCCGCCCGCACCGGAGATGGTTTACGAGAAGAATCCGTATCTGAAACGAAACTGAGCGATCCGGGGCTCAGAGTTGTTTCTGGGAGTTCATCATTTTCGTCGCCACGAGGGATCGATGGCCTCGGTACGCGAGTTCACCTCGAGGGCGAGCCGACGTTTCCGTCCACGCCCAATACCAACTGAAGCATGAAGCGCACGTCGCCCTCGGGCGATGCACTGACGTCCATGCCACCTCCGAGGGCCGGGGCGAGTCCCCAGCTACCAAGGGCGTCGCCAAGCATCGGCAAGTAGCGCGCGCCGACAAAGAGCTGCTCGTCGTCGTCAACGGGCAAGCTGACGAGGGGTCCGAAGCCGATGCCGATGCCGACGAAGAAGTACCGAAACAAGAGCGCGGTTTGGACGGACGTTGGTGCGGCGAACTCCGGATATGCATTGGGCCCGGCCATGAGTGCGAACTCTGTGCGCAGCGACGTTCGCAACGAAAGCTCAAGGGCGGCGCTCCAGCCAACGCCCAGGGCGGAGTCGTCGAAATTCGTCTTGCCGATGTGCGCGCCGCCGAGCACGCGGTAGCCCACCGGAGTGAGCAGGCGCGCTTCGGGATGGGAATGCGTTGCGCCCAGTGCTGCGGCGTCGGCTGCGGAAAAGTCCGATTTCCCTCCAGGACCGTATTCAAGCACCGTGGTGGTCCAACGCATGTCGCCCACGACCAGGAGCACGTCGCGCAGGCACAAGCCGCGCTCCGTCATCACGGGATAACCATAGGCGCGAACGAAGTGCGGGGTCTCGTCCCTGAAACGGGCGCTGTTTTTTTCGGGCAGGCCCAATAGACAGAAGCGACCCTCGCCCCAGGGAGACAGCCACACGCCGCCGCCGCCTTCCACGACGCCGTCGAAGTAGTGATGCTCCACCATTGCCGTGCCGCCTTCGACGCCGTCGGTGACGCCGGTCCAGAAGACCATGCTGGCGGCGTGGGAACTCGGGCTCTGCCGCACGGCATTCGGAAGCAGCTCTGACTCAGCCTTGTCAAATCGCGCCCGCTCGGCCGCGGCCTGCGGTGCGAATTTGCGCGACCACATGGATTGCGCCTGCGCCGTACCTTCAAGGGCGACGACAGCGAGCAGGGTCATGAGCACACGTCGCCGGCACCAGGACACGCGCGTCACTCGTCTTGCGCATCGCATCGGCGCGGACTGGGTCAAAGGTCGCATCGCAGGCTGAGGGCAGGCAGACACAAACCACAGCTTACACTGCCGCCCCCCTGCGCTCGCGCGGCCCGGTGCCGAGGGCACCTTGGATCGGTTCTCGCGAGTGCGCATGGCATGGTCCGGTGTCAGAGTCAGCAAAGCCAAACGGTTGGCGGACATCGGCCTCCAAACGCGCGCCGAGCACACGACCTTACGCGTCGGTTGCCCACGCACCGCTCTGACCGCGCAGCACTGGCGCCCTACAGACCCGGTGACTGGTGTTCACGCGCTACTTGTTGCCGCGCAGGATCTTGCCCTTGTTGGGATCCACCGCGAAGTACTCGGTCCAATACAGGTAGCTGCCGTCCACGCGCATGTGCATCGCGGGCGAGTAGTAGATGGTGGACCTGCCTAGGCCCGCGACGGTGCTGCGGAAGATGCCGATGGGGGAGCCGTAGTAGAGGTTGTTGCCGTTGACTTCTATGCCGTTGACGTTGGTGGCGTTGCCCACCTGTTCGGCTATCCCACCGCTCGTGCCGACGCGCCAGACTTTGCCGCCGGCTTGGTCGGAGTAGTAGACGAAGCCGCCGGACACGAGCATGTTCGTCACTGCGGCGTTGCTCGTGAGCAGCATTGGCGTGTCGAATCCGACGATTTTTCGGCTGTAGATCCCCGTTCCGGATGGGTAGTACGCGTTCGTACCGTCGACCGCCACGGCGGTAATGTTCGTGCCCGTTGCGATTTGCGACGGCGTGCCGCCGGACTTGGAGACTCGCATCACCGTGGTACCGGTGGTGAACACGACGTCCGTCGTGGTGAGTGCAAGGCCCAACGCGCCGCTTTGCCCCGTCGCGACATTCTGCGCGCTGCCGCCGCTGATCGCGATGCGGCGCACGGCCTTGTCGGTGGAGCAGGTCCAGTACACGTGTGTGCTGTCGTCGTCGATCTCCCACGCGCCGCCCTGCGCGGAGGCAACCGTCGATGCGGTGCCGCCACCTTTGGCCACCCGGCGCACTTTGTTGTACTTAGTGCTCGTCCAGTACACGTAGCTGGATGTCAGCGTGAGGTCGAAGGGCAGATCCTCTTCTTCCCCCGTCATGTCCAAGGGGCCGCCGCCGGTTCCGCCGCCGCCCGTGCCGCCCGTGCCGCCGCCGCCGGTTCCAGCGCTACCCGTGCCACCGTTGGCGCCCGTGCCCGAGCCGCCCGTGCCGCTGCCCCCCGCCCCTTTGCCTGCCGCCCCCGCGTCCGCCCCGAACCCCGCCGAGCCCGCATTGGCACCAAAGCCAGCGCTGCCCCCGTATCCCGCGTTGCCGCCATAGCCAGCGTTGCCGCCGTAACCCGCGCCGGCTCCGTAACCCGCTGCGCCTGCGTATCCCGCGCTACCACCGTTGGCGCCGGTGCCTCCTCCTTTGGCGCCGGTGCCGAGCTGCGGATTCGGTGGCCCCTTGCCGGGTTCGCCGGAACAGCCCGCCAAGAGCAGCACACTTGCCGAGAGGGAGAACCAGGATCGAAGCCGCATGAAACAAAGCATGCCTGAAGTTTCGCCAAATTCCAGAGCTACCCCGAAGCCTGGAGCGGGGCGCCTACTCAATCTTAGAAAACGTGGGGCTACCGCCGCGTAGATACAGCCGATAAGCGCGGCCCAGGATCGCGTCGGTGGGCACGGTACCCACGCTGCGGCTGTCGGCGGAATTGGGGCGATTGTCGCCCAGCACGAAGACGTGTCCGGCCGGCACCCGCAGTTTGGCGGTCAACCCGCCGCTGTCGGCGTCGCCGAGTACGACCTGATGTGGCGTGCCGACGACTTCCGTGTGGGTCACGGCGCCGCCACAAGCGGTTTCCTTTGTCGCTTCGAGCTTTGCGGCCTCGCCGTTGACTGTGACCCGACCCTTTTCGTCCACGGCTACTTCCTGCCCGGCCACCGCGACCACGCGGTGCACGAAGTCATTGCCCTCGTTTTCGTAGACGACGACGTCTCCTCGGGCTGGGGAGTCACCTCGGTACGCGGTCTTGTCTACGAACATATGATCCCCCACTTCTAAGGTGGGGCACATGCTCGCGCCGGGCACGCTGAAGGCTTCGACGGAAACGACGCGGATCACTGCACTCATCAAGAGCGGCGCGATCAACCAAGTTGCGCCCGCCACGCCGGCAAATATGAACCAGGCCTTGGCGGGTTGCTCGCGCTTCTGCAGTCGATAAGCGTCAAATGCGCATACCGAAAACCAAGCGATGGTCGCTACGAATGCGCCGGGCACCGCGACCATCCACCAAGCGCTCAGGACAGTGAAGAGCAGCCAGAGCGCGCACAATACGAGCAAGAAATAGACGCCACGCATGGCGTGGCCGCGTAGTGCGTGGCCCAGCCCCGGCAACAGCACCGTGGCCACCACCGCCCACACCGAGCGTTCTTTTGGCGCCGGAGGTTCCTGGGGTGCCCCGGGTGCGCTTTCGTTCGGGCTGTCCATGCGCGCGTCGGCTTCAGTCGGGGAAGACGATACCGCGGAAGTCTTTGGATCTAAAAGGCAAATCAAGCCGCGGTCGGCGCGGGTGTTTGACCCGAATGATGTCCGGTCGGCGCGAAAAGCGTGTGGGGTAGACGTTGTAGAAAAAGAGAACGTCCACGCCGGGTTCAGGACTGTCTGCAAGCTCGCGCTGCAACACCGGGTCGATACAGGCATCGATGGCTGCTTCGATGGCTTCTTCGTCGAACTGTGTGGGCGTGATGTATTCGTCGCTCTGCAGTGGACCGGCGCTGGGCACAGGCGCGTTGCCGTTTTGCCAAAGCGAGACTTCGTTTCCGGATGCAAACGGGTCGACCAGCTTGCCGTTGTGCCAAACGTTGTAGTGCACGTGGGGCGTGCTCCAAGGGAACATCGAAAGCATGTCGATGCCCGACGCGCCACTCAGAGCGATGGGCTGTCCGCGCTGCACCATGTCCCCGTGTTCGACCAGGGAACGCGCCAGGTGATTGGAGGAAGTGAACAGCGTATCGCCGTGATCCAAAAGCACCTTTAGGCCACCGCGGTTGAACTCACTTGAGATGCGCGCCACTCGACCGGGGGCGGCCGCGACCACGACGGTACCCACTGGCACCGCAAAGTCAGTACCATTGTGGCTGTCGTAGGTCAGCTTCTTGCCGCGAAAGTCCCGGGCTTGGGTCACGCGTACGGACCAGCCCAGATCTGGATCCGTCTGAGTGTGGTTGAATAGATTGTAGATCGGCACCAGGCGATCCGCGCGAGCGCGACGCATCCAGGTGGACAGCGCCAGCCCCGGCTTGAGCAAGCGCAGGCTGGAGAGTCCGAAGCGGCTTTTGGGCGTCAGGGGATCGCCGCGCAGAGTCAGCGAGACCTCGCGCAAGGTCTTGGACAAGGGCGCAAAGCCGAAGACTTCCGAGAGGCGTAGGGGGGGATGGGGCACGGGGCAGGCGTCACGCTTTGGCGCAGCGTCGTCAAGCCGCTCGGCAGCCCCTGCGTTTTTGGGTTTGTTTCGGCCGGCTTTCGCAGTGCCCGCGTTGCGCTGAGGGCACGCCTGCCCGCCCGAGGCATGTTATTCCTGAAGAGCATGACCGCGCGATGGCTCAGCATTTTCGGCGCGCTTGCCTTGAGTGGCTGCGTTGTTGGCGCCGAGCGCCCGGCTTCGTTGGCAGAGAGGCGCGCGTCCCCGCCACCACCGGACGGCCACAAGAGTGCCGGCGACCTGCTTGTTCCTGGGCCGAATGAGCCACGGCGTGAGCCGCGCCCGGCGCCGCCCACTGCCGACTCCGTGTGGGTCGCCGGCTCGTGGAATTGGGACGGAGTTCGCTACGTCTGGCAGCCCGGGCACTGGGAGCCGGCACACCCGAGCTGGTTGCCCTAGATGCGTCGCCGCGGGATCAGAGATCCGTCGTGCCGCGGATACCGAGCATGAGCCACTGGTGCATGCCGGTTTGTTCGATGTCGCCGTCGCTGGACTGGTTCGCGATGCTGGCCTTGAATTTGTCGAACTGGCCCACGGTGATGGCTGCGAAGGGGCCGATGGCGGTGTTGTCCCCGCTGGCGAAATCCAGACCGAGCTGTCCGTTGATGTACTCGAAGCCTCGCACCTGAGAATCCGAACTCTCAACGCTGACGCTGAACCATTCGTAGCCAAATCCGCCGCCGAGCCAGAAGCTGGTGGGGCCGCCGGGATTCGTGAAGTAGTGCAGCTGTGCGCCGAGGCGCACATCGGTCCCCGAGCAATCCGCGCCGTCCGGGCAGCCCGAGTCACCGGGTGCACTAGCGGATTCGAAGATCAGGAACCCTACCGACGCGTACAACCCGATCAGAACCTTGGGGGACACCTTGTATCCGACGTCGAGCCAGAGTGGGATCTGCCCGATGAGGCCGTCGCCCAGGTCGTTGTTCTTGGAGGCCTCGCCCAGGGGCAGGCCGAATCCAAGCCGGAGTCCTACCTGGACCGAACCTGCACCGCCATCGTTGCCCCAACTCCCGCTTGAGCTCGCGCTGTAGTCCCATTCGGCGGAATCGTCTGAGTCTTGGCCCGGGTTTTCTTCGGGCGCGTCGGTTTCGCCGTCCTCTTTGGGCGGCAGGACTTCGATGATCTCGCCATCCGCCGTTTGGGCGGCAGCGGGCAGAGCGAGGGTCAGTCCAAGGACGAAGCAAATGATGCCGGGGCGGCGCACTTCGAAATCATCGCCGGCCCGAGACCAAAGCGCCAACTTTTGCATGGGTCTTGTTGGAGCGTGCGAGCGCGCGTCGCGGGATCCGGCCGGGGAAACCCCGGCGCAGCTGACAAAATGCCGAGATTCTGCCGCCGAACGCCGGTTGCCGCCGACCGCGGAATTCGCCGCGCCGGGCGCCCTTTTCTGCCGGGGCATGCGGGGAGCAGGGCTCGCGATCGGCGGTCCAGCGCGCTAGCCTCTCTGCGTGCAGCCGAGCAAAGTCATGGCCTGTCTGGCGGCCGTCGCCTGCGTCACAGGCGTGGCCGCAGCCGCCGGCCCCGTGCTGCACACTTTCTTCGAACCACAGCCCGAAGAAGATCTCGCTCTGCGGGCCACCACGGCGGGCGGCAAGATGCCCGCGGCCCTGGATACGCCGAGCGGCACCGTCCGCGCCCCGGACGTGGGCAAAGAGCCCGATCAGAGCGAAGTGGCTTACGGCGGAACGTCCACACCCAGCAGCGTGGACGCGAGCTACCGCATCGACAAGGACACCTCCCGCCCGGATCTCGTGCAATACGACGACCCCTTCATCCCAGCCGTCACACCGTTCAAACGCCTGTACGCATACGATAGCGTCGACAGTTCCTTCGAGCTAGTCGTGCACGACAAGCGTCTCGAACGCATCACCGTGGGCGGTAACGTTGCTAGCGGCGACGACCAATTCTACGGCGACCTGGTGGTGGACCTAGCGGAAGACACTGCGGTGCGGATCCCGAGTGTCGGACCGCGAGCACGCATTCTTGCGGCCAGCACCAAGCCGGAAGTGAAGTTCGAAATATTGCGCGACGGCGCGGACAACTGGTTCGTGCGCGCGCCAACGCGCAAGCGCGTTCGGTTGGTGCTGCAGTTGGCGATTTCGCGCGCCACGTTCGGCAGCGACTTTGCCAATGTGGGTTGGTCCGCCCTCGCACGCCACGTTCCACTCTTGCCGCCTTCCGCCACGCCGGCCGCTTCTGAAGTTCTGGCCAAGCTCGGCGTGTCGAAGGCGCTCAGCCCACGGCAAGCACTCTCGCTTCTGGTCCAGCACTTCCGGGGCTTTTCGCCCTCTACGGCGCGACCGGGTGCCACGGGCATCGAGCTCTACAAGGAACTGGCGTTGGAGCAGAAGGGTGTCTGCCGGCACCGCGCCTACGCCTTCGTGATCACGGCGCTGGCGCTGGGGTTGCCGTCACGCATGGCGCGAAACGAGGCACACGCCTGGGTTGAGGTTTACGACGGCTCCTTGTGGCACCGCGTGGATCTGGGCGGTGCTGCGGGGGAGATGCAGACGGACTTTGACCCCAGTCAGCCCGTGCACCAACCACCGGAAGATCCCTTTGCGTGGCCGGAGGGATCCGAGAGCGGTTCCGATATGGCCAACCGTGCACTCGGCAGCAGTGGCGGTGGCAACGGTTCCGGAAGCGGCAGCAGCGGCGGTGGTTCTGGCGCGTCTGGGCCGAATGCGCCTACGCCAGCCAGCTCCGGGGCTGTGCAGCCGGGCTTGGATGGTGGCCTCAGCGCCGCGCCGGGCGCCATCGGTCCCGACGGCGGAGGCGTCTCTTCCGAGGACGAACCCGACGACCGGCCCGAAGCGCGGGTTGCGGTTGCGGTGAGCACGCGCGAGTCGCGTCGCGGTGAACCGATCCCTGTGTCCGGTCGCATCGAAGCCGACGGCACAGGCTGCGGCGGCGTGCGAGTCGACTTCGCGTTGCGCGGCGAAAACGGGCAGACGATCCCCATCCAGTCCATCGCAGCCGGGGCGGACGGATCCTACTCGGGCTCCGTCGTGGTCCCTCCCAGTGTGGACGTCGGCGACTACGAGTTGGTGGTGTCGACGCCCGGGGATCAACGTTGCGGCAGGGGATCTGCGGAATGAGCGAACTGGTCGTCCCGTTCATCTATGCCCTGCGCGAGCGACAACTGAAGGTAGGCGCGCAAGAAGCGGTGCAGCTCTCTCGTGCGCTCTCGCTGGGTCTGCACCAGAACAGCTTGGACGGTTTCTACTACGTGGCGCGCGCTTTGTTGGTTCACCGCGAGAGCGATCTGGACAAATTCGATGAAGCCTTCCTGAGCCATTTCAAAGGCGTGGTGATCGAAACGGTCAGCGCCCTCTCCGAGCTGGAAGAGTGGCTCAAAGATCCCAAGGTGCTCGAAGGACTGACGGACGCAGAAAAGGCGGCGATCCAAGAACTTTCGCCGGAAGAACTGCGGGAACTCTTGGAGCAGCGCCTGCGCGAGCAGACCGAACGGCACGAGGGTGGCAATCGTTGGATCGGAACCGGCGGTACTAGCCCGTTTGGGACGGGCGGCTATCACCCCAGCGGCATCAGCATGCGCGCCGGCAGCAAGGGCAAGGGTGGACGCAGTGCCATGGGCATGGCCGACGCCCGGCGCTACCGTCCGTACCGCTCGGACATCGTGCTCGACGTGCGTCAGATCCAGGTAGCCTTGCGCAAGCTTCGCAGCTTCACCCGGGAAGGCGTCGAAGAAGAGCTAGATATCGACGCCACCATCGATGCAACCGCTAGCAACGGCGGCGAGCTCGAGATCGTGCTGCGGCGTCCGCGTCGCTCCAACACGCGCGTACTCTTGATGATGGACGTGGGTGGGTCCATGGACCCCTACGCACACACTTGCTCGCAGCTATTTTCGGCGGCGCGTCGCGCGTCGAACTTCCGCGAGCTGCGCACGTTCTACTTTCACAACACCATCTATGGTCGGGTCTACGGCACGGATTCCTTGATGGAGCCCACGGAGCTGCCGCATCTGCTGGACCAACTCAATGGGCGATGGAAAGTGGTGATGGTCGGCGACGCCGCCATGGCTCCGGGGGAGCTGCTCGGTACCGGGCCCTGGGGCACCCCGGGCGCAGTCAGTGGCTTGGACTGGCTCAACCTCGTTGCGCATCGCTTCGAGCGCTGCGTGTGGCTGAATCCGGATCCGCCGAACTATTGGGGTGGCGGCACCTGCAAGGCGATCGGCGAAGTGTTCCCCATGTTCCCGCTGACCCTGGAAGGACTGAGCGAGGCCATGGCCAGCCTGTCCCAGGCTCGCGGGCGCCGCGGCCGGTAACGCGAACAGGAAACGGGCTGTTGGCGTCACGTTCGGGAGCCGGAGGGTGACGCAAAACGCGCGGCTGCCCGCTGTCATGCTGCAGCGCATCTGGCTTCTGGCCACGCTTCTTGCGTGCGGGACGTTTGCGGCGACGGCGCGTGCCCAGACGCCGGGCTGTCCGCCGGACTTACCCGCGTGGGTCGAGAACTGCGCTCAGACCGAGCGGTTCGATCTGCGGCTGATGCGCTGTCCCGAGCGTCGCGCGGTGGTGCAAATGAACGCAGAGCTCGATGTCGAATTGAGCGCCAACTCGGAGCAGGGTTTTCGTCGCGTGGGTGACATCACGCTTTCACCCATCGCCGAAATAGACGACTGGTCACAGGAGTCTGAGGCACGTCGCCGTGGGTTGGATGCATTGACGGCCTGTGTCGCTCGCGGACCACCACCGCTGCCCGCTGCCGCGCAGTCCCACGCCGGCATCAGAGTGCCCTGGCTCTGTTTGGCGGTGCTCGTGCTGCTGCTGCTCGCGGCGGGGAAGCCGAAAGCGGGCGACGCAGCGAGACTGCTGCGCGGGCTGCTCATCGCGGCGTCGTGCGTCGTGGCGACTCTGTTGCTTCGCAGCGCGCTCTTTCCGGCGGCGTTCTTTCACCAGAACGGCCATGGAGCGCGCTGGGTCCAGATCGCGCTTGCCGGCGCATCGGAATACGGCCCTGGCTTTTCGGAGCTGTTCGGCTGGGCGGCAGCGCTGACAGGCCCCAGGGCGGAGCGCGGCGTGTTTGCGTTGCAGGCCGTGCTTGGCGCGATCACGCCCGTGGCAGTCTATTGCACTGCCCGCGCTGTGGGTGGCGCACGCGTGCTTTCCGCAGCCGCTGCGGCTTCTGTGGCGCTGGAGCCAGTGCTTGCGCGCATCGCACGCAGTGAGTCGTACTTTTCGGTGGGTGCGTCATTGGCCTTTATTGCGGTGGCGCTGCTGTGCGTCGGGTTCGCACGCGCCAAGCTGGATCGCCGCGCTGCGCTCTTCGCGCTGGCTGCAGGTGCCGTCCTGGCCCAGGGCGTGCGCGTGCATCCTTTGGCTTGGGTGCCCCTCAGCCTGGCGCCTGGCGTGGTGCTCTTCGGCCTTGGTAGTCTGCGACGCAGAGCCAAGTGCGCACTCTTCGCCTACGTCATCGTCGGCGCGGTCACTTTGGTCACGAGCGGCGGCGAATTGCTGCAGGTGATGGGTGGTGGTTTGGGCCGCAGCTGGTTGCCGCGTGCAGGATTTCGAAGTGACGCGCTGGGCTCGGGGATCGTTGTCGCTGGCTTGCTCCTGTCGTCCATTCCCCTGGTAGTGCTGCGCAGCGCTCGCGGCCTGGCGTATTCGGTCTATGGCGCGCTGCTATGCACCGTGGCGGCGGGCACCGACATGCTCAGCGCGCCGAACCCCGCCGTCGATGCTGCGTCGGTGCGCTGGTACTTCCCCCCTGCGCTCTGCGCATTCGTGGCCAGTGCGGCAGCCCTGACGCGGATTTGGAAGCGCCGCCTCGTGCTTGGGCGTGCCGGTTCCCTCGCCAAACGTGTGGTCGCCGTGCCGGTCTTGGCCCTCGGTATCGGGGTCGCGCTTTCTTGGAGCCAGTACGGCGGGGTCCTGAGACAAATGCCGACGGACGCCCTCGAGACGATGCACTTCATGCTCTGGCGCGAGCAGCTGCCCCAAGACGCCGACGTTGCCTACCTCGGGCGCGCGGAGTCGTCGCTGTTGGTGCTGCCTTTGTACAATCTGCACGACGCGCCGCGCGCCCGCGTCATTGAAGTGGACGGGCACATCCCGAAACAAGGAGACCGCCCGTTGTTCTACTACCGCTCCAGCCTGTGTTCGACGCCAGGGGGTGCATCGGCGTGCGCGGGGTTCGAAAGCGCCGCACGGCTCCGACTCGTGAGCGCGATGGACCTACCCGCCCGCAGCAGCATGCGCTGGGCCAAATACCAGACGCCCAAGGTGCACGTGGCACTCTACGAAGTGATGCCCTGACGCGCCACCGTGCTATGGATGCCTGCGGTGCAACGGCTCGCGCTTTTTGCCCTAGCCAGGGGGGTAGACCAAGGGCAAACGCAGCACGCTTACGCTGCGTTGAAAGGATTTGATCCGCTGCTGCGACTCAGCGCGCGACGCAAGCTGCGCCGGTCGCTTTCGCGCGCGCGCTTGATGACGAATCAGCAAGACGAAACCCACCACATGCGTCTTGCGTTCATCGAGCTGTCCGGGCGCACCCTCAGTGCGGATTTCGACGACGTCGAGGCGGTTCGAGCGGAACAAGCCAGCGCCGCGGTTGGCCTGCAGCCGCCGCGGCGCGGTCCTTGGCTCAGCCTGGGCGGGAGCTGCTTCGTCGTATTCGCTGTTGTCGCTGCGGTTGTGGCGTTCCGGATCACGCGCCCCTTCGACCCCCGAGCGACTGTCGCGGGACAGGTCTTCGCCAAGGATGTGCCGGACTTCGTCGTTGCGCTTTCCCATGACGACTCGGCGAAGGTCGAAGCGGCGCGGGCGCGGGCGACGGGTGCGGCTGCAAAAAAAGCGCTGGGCGACCCCGTGGTGCAGAGCCTCGGCGAATTGCTGGTGGCCACGGAGGGCTTTCGCACTGCGGGCCTGGAAGACCGTAAAGCACGTGATCACTACGAGCTAAACACCGCAGGCCTCAACCGGGCACTTGCGCAGCAAGGCAAGCCATACTTCGTGGACGCTGATTTCGTCGGCACCGCCCAAGTGGTTTCTCCGATCCTGCTCGGGTTCTACGTGCAGAGCGAAGCCCAAGTACAAAGCGGAACCGCAAGCGATCGCGTTGTGCACTTGTGGCGCCTCGATAAGCTCAATTTGAACCAAAACTACTACGGCTATACGCGACCCAGCACGCCTGCGGCGATCGTCCTGCTCGATCAGATTGAGAGCGATTTGGTGCGTGACGTCCTGCCCGCCCTGCCCGCAACCGAGACCATGCACCTGGTCGACGAAGAAACCGAGATCAAGAACCCGCCCTGGGTGGAAAAGCTGAATCTGCGCGGCGCAAAGCTGGTGCGAGAGTACTTCGCCGCGGTGCCCGAGGGCCGAGATGCGTCGGTCCAAAAGGTCGGCGAGCTTCTGGCACGCCGTCGCGCGCTGGTGGCCAAGTGGCGCACGGAGCTGGCAGGTCTTGGGCACGTCTTGGTCGTGCCCGAGCGCCTCGTCCCCGAAGCGGACTACGCCGAGGAACTATCCTTGCGAGTGCCGCGCGCGGGACTGCACGAATGGGATGCGCTGCACGACGAACTCCTGACGCGCGGGCATCTGGCCGCTTTTGAGCGACTGCGGGATCATTATGTGGCCAGCGTGGAGCGCCACGAGGTGCAGCACCGTTTAGATTACCGTCGGGATCTTGTGCCTGTCCCGCTCCTGCTCGCCGAGTTGCTTGGCGTGGACAATCCTCTGGATGCGCCCTACGGAACCCGTGCCGCTCGGGCGCGTGATGAGATGAGCGCCTTCTTGGCGAGCGTGATTGACTCGGGTCCCTCGCCGGCACTGGAACTCGCGCTGATGGCGCGCCATGCCTTCGCGAAACACTCCCTGGGCAATGCCTACTCCTACGCCGTGCTCGCCGCATTCATCGGCATCGCTCGAGAACTGAAGATCGACACCGAAGAGCTGTTGCGGGGTCGTCGCATCCGCCGGGAGCACACCGCCGCACTGTTCTTGGCGCTTACGGCGCGCCCGCCAGAACAAATCCGCGAAGCGGCGCGGCGCTTCTACAAAGAGAGCTACGGGCAAGCGTTGCCGGCCGTGAAAACGACTTCGTCAAAGAAGAACACCCCATGGCGCCACTGACGCGACGTGGGTTCTGCAGGCTGCTGCCACAGTGCGCCGCCCTCGCTCTCTTGGCGCAACGGGCGCTGGCCGCGGCACCCGTCATCGCGGCTGGGCGCGAGAAGGAGGTGATGGCGCTGTTCGCGCCTTTTGCCCTGGGTGCTGCGGTGACACCGGAGATGAAGCTATGGAACGTGCGTGTGGCGCCCGAGCACATCACCGTAGAATTGACGGGCGCTGCGACGGCCACGCTGCGTCTGGAACACCCGGAGCGGAGCCAGAGCAGCGAGCGCAGCAAGAGCTTCGCGTTCCAGCGGGATGCTGCAGCCGCATCTGGCGCCGGCAAGATCGCGGCGGACGCACTGGTGGCAAGCGTGCGAGGGAACGATGCGGGGGATTTTTGGGACGATGCGCCGGAGCCCGCGCCGATGACGGAGGCGCCGCAGGCAGCGTCACAGCAGGGATTCGAGGCCATGTGGCTTCCCGCGGTGGTCACCGTGGTTGCCGGCGCCGGAGCCCTGTGGCTGGCGCGTCGATCGGCCGACTCGGGCGCATGACGCGCGCACGTTGCGAGGGGCCGCGCCGCGCGCTACACGCTGAGCTGCGCCGCGAACGGAGACGCCATGCGGTCAGCCTCGTCCCCGGCGGGCCGACGGGGTGTGACGCGCATCGCGGAGAGCCGAAGGGTGTGACGCTGCGGAAGGTATTGGCGCAGGATCTGCTGGACCGGCGCCTGCCGAGATTTCGGTGTACAGTGTGTCCGTGACTTATCGGAATGCTTGGCTTGCTTTGGTGGTGGGGTGCGCGGTTTCGTGCGCATGGGCGTGCGATCTGAATCCGCAGCCGGAAGTGCCGAGCGGCGCAGCAGCAGCGGCAGGCGCGGGTGGTTTTGGCGGCACGGCCGCCGGATCGGGCCTCGGGGGATCCGCTGGCGCGGGCATCGGCGGCTACGGTGGCGGCGCCGGTGCGGGCGCGACCAGTGGCCCCGGTGGTAGCGGCGGCGGCAGCGGCGGCGGCACCGGCATCACGGACTGTCTGCCTGCGTGCAATGCGGGCGAAGTTTGCAACCTGGGCAAGTGCGTCGACGATCCCTGCGAGCCAAACTCCTGCGACGCGAAACAAGCCTGCAAGCCAAACGCGGACTTCTCCGCCGCAGGCTGCTTCGATTCCTGCGCTAGCGTGAACTGTGCCGCCGCCGAGCAATGCGATGACGGCAAGTGCGCGCCCACGGGCTGCAGCGTGACCTGCGCCGCTGGCGAGGTGTGTCTGCCTGGCGGCGACGGCGGATACGCCTGTGTGCCGGATCCCTGCACAACCGAAGCCGGCGTTCTATGCGGCGCGAACCAGGCTTGTGATCCGCTGACCCTGGGCTGCGTGCTCGACCCGTGCATTGGCGTGAAGTGCCCGGCGGGACAGACTTGCAACGCGGGACAGTGTGTTTACGCCGCGGACGCGGGCGGCGACGCTGGCGGTTCTGACGCAGCAAACGACTGAGTGCATCGCTCCAACGCAATGGTGCCGCGCGGAAAACGACGCGCTGGCGCTATTGCGATCATGGGCTGCCCGCGGTACTTGGAGTGAGCTCAGGAAGGGGACACTCGATGACACGTCGCACTCGGTGGAATGAAACGATCGCGCTCTCGGCAGTCGTGCTTGCACTTTTGGCCTGCAAACGCAGCGCAGAACAAGAACAAGCGCCGCCCGCACCCGCAGCACCCGCCGCGCCCGCCGCGGCCGCTGGCAACCACGCTGGAACGTACACCATCAGTGCCGCCGCCAATCCCGGTGGTGGAGGCGGCTACAAAGGCAGCGTGGACATCAGTGCTGTCGGCAGCGCATTCAAGTTGAAGTGGACCCTCGAAGGGCAGCCCGGCTACAGCGGCGTGGGCATCGACCAAGACGGGATCCTTGGGGTCGGCTGGGGCACTGGCGAGCGCTATGGCGTCGTGGTGTATCAGGTCGACGGAGGAACTCTGAAGGGGCGCTGGGCCACCAGCGCCGCGGAGCAGGGCGTGGGCCTAGAGACGGCGACCGGTCCCGAGGGATTGAGCGGTACCTATCAGGTTGTGGGTACGAACCCCGTCGGTGGCAACAGCTACAAGGGCGCACTGGCGATCGCGCCGGCTGGCTCCATCTACACCGTGGCATGGTCACTGACGAGCGGAGAGAAGTACTCCGGCATCGGCATCCTCGAAGGCAAGACCTTCGTCGTCGGCTGGGGCATCGGAGGCAGTGCCGGCGTGGTGCTCTACAAGAGTTCTGGCACTGGCCTGGACGGCAAATGGGCGACGCCGGGCAACACCGCCGTCGGCACCGAGACGCTCGCGAGGAACTAACGCGCCGCGCGCGAGCCCGACGATCCGGGCGGGGCGAGGGGATCGCGGTAAACGTCCGCGAGCTCGAGCCGACAGTCCAAAAAAGAAAACGCACTGGTAGCGGAACGCACCGCTTCGGCCGGCAAAAAAACGATCAGCATACAAACTGATTTCTTCGAGCCCTCACCCCCATACCCCGGGCGCCTCCTTGTCCCGGCGCCCCAATGCCCGGCGCCCCAATGCCCGCCCCAATGCCCGGCGCCCCCGCGCACATGGTGGCCAAACGACTGCCGCCGCCTCTCCAGCACGCCTCAGAGACCCACAGGAACGCGCACCTGGGTCTCCGTCTTGATCAAGCGACGCTTCAGATCACCAAGCACGGCCTTCTTCATGTCGTCGCTGACGGCTTCGGCACTCGGGCGTGGCTGCACCACGTAGAGCGAGAAGTGCTCACTAGACGCGGGAGCGCGGCGTGTGTCGGCGCCCTTGCGCATCAGCCAGACGCGAAAGCCGACGTCACCGCGCTCGACGTCGATGATCACGCGCTTTTCCTCCGGTGCGCTGATGCCACGCACCGAAAACCCGCCGTCCAAGTTGGCGCCGCGCACCAGACCGTCGAGCAACAAAGTGACGTCGGGGGGTGCGGGACCTTTGTACGGATTGGGGTAGCGCTCCGGCGCTGCGACTGGTGGCGTCGTTGGCTTGGGCTCGCTGCGCGGCCAGTTTGCAATGGCGATCAAGGCAGCTCCACCCACAACCAGCAGCGCGCAGCCCGCGCGACGTCCCAGGCGAGCGCTCAGGGCGTGGGACGTACCAGGCGCACTCACGGTGAGGCTCCGCGGTTGTGCATCTCGAAGACTCGAGTCGTCATTGCTCGGGTGCCTCACAGCGATACAGACGTGCGCTCTCGTCGTGGCCGTCGAGGGAGCAGGACGGGGGCCCCGCCACGGCTTGGCCGCGCACCAGCACGAATACACGACCCAGCTCTGCTCGTAGCTTGGGGAAGCGCGCGTCAAACTCGTCTGCGTCTAGTCCGAACATGGCGCGCTGATCGTTTTCCACACACAAGCGCGCCGGGCAATCGCGCCGGGAGTCGCGTCCAGGAAACTTGTGGATCAAGCGGTAACAGGGCTCGGCAATGGACCAGCTGGGCACAACGACGACGGGCGCGCGCGGGTGACGCTGCAATCCGGCGAGGGTTGCGCTGAGAGGCGTTCCGCGGGCGATCTCCGACGCTGCACAGCTCTGCCGCAGATAGCAGGGCAAAAGCGCGGCGTGGCTCAGGAAGAGTAGCGCGGCACCGAGCATTGCCAGGGCGCCAAGTCGGCGGGCCAAGGCGAGCGTGCGCGCTACGCCACTGTGCGCAAGTCGTGCAGCGCCAGGGCTCGCGGCCGCAGCGCAGGCGACAATCAGCAGAGGAAGGACCGGCAGCACGTAACGCGCGCGCATGGCCGTGATGAGTCCGCCCACGGCGAGCAGCGCCACCCCGCACAGTGTCGCCACGCCGGCGCGCCATGCAGCTGCCCGCGCGGCGTTTGATGACGACGGAGCGCGCAGTACCACTAGCGGCAAGAGCACGCCGATGGCGCCCAATGCCGCGCCGCCCGCGCCACCGAACATTTCCAGACCTTGTCGCAGCGCTGGCCAGGGGCCGTCGGGCGCCCGGGGTGGGCCGCCCACGCCCAGGTGAAACGTAGAAAGTGCAAAGGGCACGAAACACGCACTGATCGCCAGCATGCTGCCAAGACTCGTGACCACGCCCAGGCGCGCGGCGCGCTTTGAGCTGCGCGACGCAAGCACGAGCACCGCTTCGACGCAGATGGGCACGAGGGTCACGTATTCCGTGAACAGACTGAGGGTGCCGACGGCGGTGTACGCGATCCACGCAGCGTGGGAGCCGTGACGCAGCGCTCGCGACAAGAGCACATGCGTGCCGAGCACCAGGGCCGCAGCGAGGGCATAGCCCCGGGCGAGTTGGGAAGCGTGCAGCATGGCGGGGGAAAACGCCGCGAACGCTGCAGCCAACGTCGCTGTGGTCCGACCGTGGGGACGGAGCGCGGCGAATACCAGGACCACCGTGAGGATCCCAGCCACGACGCTGACGCTCCGCGCATCCGACATCAGCGCGCGCGCGCTAAATGCTGCACTCATCAAGAGCGGAGACAGCGGCGGATGCAGGCGCGCGTCGCTTTCACGCGCCCAGCTTTCAAAACCCGTAAACCCAAAGCTCGCCGGTTCGTCGTTGTCGATCACGCGGGCTTCGAGGTTCCACAGCCGCAGCGCCAGTGCCGCGAAGACGAACACCAAGACGAGACTGACGTCGCGGACATGCCAACGCCGATGGTCGGCATGCGCGGCGCCTCCAGGGCGTGCTGCCAGCCGCCCGTTACGGGTCAGATGCCCGCGTAGTAGCGCCAGCGCGGTTGCGCCCACTACGCCGACCGCCAGTGTTCCCCAGGGAAACACGTGGGGTCCGCTCAGTGCACGGCTTTGCGCAGGCGCTCAGCGTTGGTGATCAGGTCGCGCAGCGCGGCGTCTTGGCGGCGGGCGGCGTCTTCGATGCGCTGGGAAGCGCCGAGGGCCTGCTCGATGCTGCGCGTCTGCTGTCGGTGCGATGCATTGAGCTGGTTGACCATGTGGCTGATGCTTTCGATGGCCTGGGTGATCTGGCGGCCGCCGCGAGCCTGCTCTTGGCTGGAGCGCTCCACCTGCTGGCTGATGGCGCGCATCTTCTCGCTGCTCTTCATGATCAGCTCGCTGCCGCGGGCTTGCTGCGCGGTTGCCGCGGCGATCTGTTGCACCGTCTCGGCGATGCGCCCAATGGCGTCCGTGACCTGCTTGCTGCCCTTAGCCTGCTCCACCGTGGCCCGGGCAATGGCGCGCACCATGTTGGTGCTCTTTTGCGAACTCTCTAGGATCTTCTTGAGGGCGCGCTCGGCTTCGTTGGAAACCTCGACGCCGCGGTCGACGTTCTGCGCGCCTCGCTCCACCGCTTGGATCGCGTTCCGGCTCTCGGCTTGGATCGTCTTGATCAAGTCAGCGATCTCTTTGGTGCTCGCGCCGGCGCGCTCCGCCAGGTCTTTGATCTCGTCGGCGACGACGGCGAAGCCTTTGCCGTGCTCGCCGGCTTGAGCCGCGATGATGGCCGCGTTGAGGGCGAGCAGGTTGGTCTGCTCCGCGACTTCGTCGATCACGTTCAGGATCTGCCCGATGGCGTCGATGCGGGAACCCAGGTTCGAGATCACCGCGACGGCTTCCTGGCTGCTCTCCTTAATGCGGTAGATCTCGCCGATGGTCTTGAGAATCGACTCCGCACCGCGCTCGGCGTCTTGAGCCACTTCTTCGGACAGCCGCGCCGTCTCGTTGGCGTTCGACTGCACTTGGTCAATCGAGACGTCCATCTCGTTCATGCTGGAGCTGGTCTCTTCCGCAGTGAGCGAAAGGGCGTCCACGTTCTTGGCGACCTCTTTGATCGAAAACGCCATCTCCTCGATGGACGCGACGGACTCGCGCACGCTGGAAGCCAGCTCGACGATGTTCTCCGCCACCTCGTCGTTGGTTGCGGTCATCTCCAGGATCGACGAGCTGGACTCTTCGGCACTCGCCGCCAGAACTTCCACGTGCTGCGCGATCTCGCGCAGCGAGTTGGTCATGGCTTTGACCGTACGGGTGGCTTCTTCGCTGGACTCCAGCTGCGCGGCGATGCCGTCCGTAAGCCCACGCAAGCTTTCGTTCACGGACTTGTTGGCGTCGTCTACGGCGCCGGAGCGCTGCTCGTCGCGTTCGGATAGTTCGTTCAGCGCGCCGAGTACTTCTTCCAGTTCTGCGTAGACACGCTTCACTTCTGGGCTGGCGTCCGCGGGGGGCGTGGGCACTTTGCCCTCGAGCAGCCTTCGTACGGACTCCACAAGGTGCTCTTGGCTGTCGGGGGCTGCGCCGCTACCGAACAACACAGCCGCGAGCGCACCGGCGGTGACGATGCCGACGGCCACCGGGTCGGCCTTCATTCCAGCGATCACCAGGATCGCCAAGACGACGATGCCGAGAAGTGCGAGTACCTGGCGCTGGCTAAGTCGGGTCATTGAGGCGGGCTCGAGCGCCAGAATGAATCCCCCGCGCGCGTGAGCCGCCTGAGGTTACTTTTCCCGTCGGCCTGGGAACAAGCCTATTGTCGACCGTAGGGCAGCAATATCAGCGCGGATTTGCCCGCTCCATGCCGCCGGGCAGGCAGCGTTTGAAGGCGCAGGGACCGGGCTTGGGAGGGGCTTTTCGGCCCGGAATCGTCGGATTCGCGTGGGGCCGCCCGGGCTGGGAAGTCGGCAGGGTGCTGGCCCATCCGGGCTGGCCGGGCCGGGTCGAGCGCCCCGAGGTGGCGCCAGAATTCGCTCCACTGCCCGGCCGCGCGAGGCGATCTGGGGTGGCGCGGCCCGCGCTGGCTGTGGTCTGTGCGCCCCGGCCAGGTCGTGCCGTTCCTGTAGACTGTGGGGGACGCGCCGTGCCGGCGCCGCGGCCAGGCGTGCGGGGCGACGTCGTCGAAGCGTGCCCGGGGTTCGGGTATTGCGGCGCCCGGGGTGACGTCGTGGAGGCGTGTCCAGGCGTTGGGAACTGCGGCGCGCGAGGTGACGTTGTCGAAGGGTGTCCGGGCTGGGGAGTGCGCGCGGCGCCCGCGTTGTTCGGCAAGCTCGCCATGCCGGAGCCCTGTGCGGGGCGCGGCGTACCGGTGTTGCCGGTGAATGTCGTGCCGGGTCTGCTCGGCGTGTGCGCCGTGGGACTGCCCGTTGGCGTGTGCGCCGTGGGACTGCCCGTCCCCGGGGACGCTGGAGTGCGAGCGGTGGGGGAAGCGCCCGTGCGGGCCCCGTGCCAACCGACGTTGGCGCCGGCGTGGTAGTTCGTGGTGTGGTCACCGACGGAGTGCATCGTCATCGTGCAGCCCGTCATCAAGGGGAGGATCGCGAGGAGGGAGAGGCGCATGTCATCTCATTATCCGCGGTCGGCGTGCGGATCCTTCCCGCCAGCTGCCCCGCAGCAGGGCTAACTCACGAACTTCATTCGTTTTTCGTTCAGTTTCCCCCTAGCTGAGGGTGGTCGTTTCCGGCGCGACGGTGAGCAAAGAGGGGCCCTTGATGGGCAGCACGACTCGGAACATCGCCCCACCGTCGGGCGGGTCGGAATGCACGATCTCACCGCCGTGTTCGATCACGATGCGCTGCACGATCGCGAGGCCCAGCCCGGTGCCCTCGGACTTGTTGGTGGCATAGGGCTCGAACAACTTATCCCGCATTTCCGCTGCCACCCCTGGGCCGTTGTCGCGCACAGTGATTTCGATCCGTGAGCGACCCTCCGGTTTCAGCGCGACCCAGACGCGCGGAGCCTGGTTGCTGCGCGCGGCGTCGACGGCGTTTTGAATCAAATTGGTCAGGACTTGCACCAGCTGATCTTTGTCGGCGTTGATGTTGGAGACGTCTGGCGCCTCGAGGCTGATCGGCACTTCGTCGCTGCTGTGCAATCCGACCACCCGACGCACCGTCTCGGCCGCGTCCATCGGCGCCGGGTTCGGCGGCGGCAAGCGTGCGAAACGCGTGAACTCACTGACGATATTGGTGATGCGCGTGACTTCTTCCAGCACCGTGCGGGTGGCTTCGTCGAAATATTCGTCAAAAGCCGGGTCATTGCGGGCGCGCAAGCGCCGCAGGGTCTCCACCGCCGCTCGGATTGGCGCGAGGGGGTTTTTGATCTCGTGGGCTACGCGCCGGGCGATCTCTCTGCGCGCCGCGATGCGCTCGGTTGCGGCGAGCCGTTTGCGCATCGCGGACAGATCCAGGATTGCTTGGTTGAAGGCGTTGGCCAACTCCTTCAGCTCGCGTCCGCCGCCCGCTTGTACCGGCTTTGGGTCTTCGCGACTGATGCCGCGCGCTTGCTTGGCAAGGGAAACGATCGGACGCGCCAAACCACGCGAAAGCAAGAACGACAGCATCAGCGCGACGAGCAACGTGCCGGTGCCAATGGCACCGATGGTGTAGTCCAGGCGGCGCAACGCGCTCGTCAGAGGCACTCGTGATCGCGCCGCGTAGAGGGTCACGCCCAAATCCGCAAAGGGCATGGTGGAGACCATTTCCTCCGCGGACACCTGCGGCGCGGTCAGCGTTAGCGACAGATCGTGGGCTTCGGCTACAGAGGCCAAGGTGGCCTCGACATGGCGCGCCGCGTAGAGGCCGACCCAAAGGTTTGGGCGTGTCCGATCCCGGCGCAGGCACCAGGCTTCCACCGCCAGCGGTGCGTTTGGGCGCAAGCGCGCGTTGGCAGCCGCCGCATCGCGACCCGCGGGATCTGCCATGCGCGCCGCACGCTTGGTGTCTTTGGTTCCCGTGAGCCCTTCGTCGTGTCCCGCGCCCAGGATTTCCCCTCGGCTCGTGATCAGCAGCAGTTCGTCGAGGCGCAGCGCCTTTTGCAGCTCCGGAATGCGCAGGCTCATCGAGAGTCGGCGCGAATCCAAGTCGCCGGATTTGAGTCCGACCAGTGCGCTATCGACGACCGGATCATGCGCGCACAGTGGGCCGATCAAATCCGGCAGTTCCCGGGTCTGGGATTGGATCGCCGCCTGCGCGCGTTGGGACGCTGCGATGCCTTGTTCCCGAAAGCGCTCATCTTCGGTGCGTCGCCAGGCCTCACGCACGCCAAACCCGAGCGACGCCGTCGTCGCGATGGTCAGGATGGCGATGGCGAGTGCCATGCGTTGGGCCAGCGTCACGGCGGCCATCGTAGTCCATCCCTCTTGGCTCGGGCTTGCGCGCCGCGGCCCGCGCTATTAGGGTTCCGATTTCGATGGAATCTAGCGAAAGGCAAGCGGGTTCCCGGTTGCCCCTGAACGAGTGCCACAGCCTCGAGTGAAGCCGCCGGAAGCGTCTACGTGCCAGGGAGTCGACTCTTGATGGCGGTCAGTTCCGCGACATCAAGAAGGTCCTGAGGCCGCCCAGCGGCACGCTTCATTTTCAATCAGATCGTTAAGGGAGACGACAAGGAACTCCGTACCCCCAAACTCGATCTTCTTGGCGCGCGCCTTGAGTTGATCGAACCGGTGACTCTGCTGGACGAGCAAGTCGATTTCGATGGCGCCGCTGTCTGAACGAAACGTCAGCGCCAACATCGCCTTTTCCTTCATCCACTTCTCGACGTTCCGGAGATCTTTGATCGCCTCGCGGGTCTCGGGAATGCGCGGGCGGCCTCCTGCATCCCAAATCGTGTCTACTAGTGAAGCCCAAGTCTCCTCATCGAAACCACGAAACTCCGCACACCTGTCCGCGAACCGTGTTCTCATTGCCCACGTTAATGTGTGCGGCGGCGGTCCCCGTGCTGCTTGACCAGTGACGAGGGGGCGGCTTCCTGGCCGCTCAGAATGTCGCGCACAGCTCGCTTGGCGCGCGGCGTAGGTTCGCGCTCAAGAACCGCGCCGAGCGTTTCCTTGAGCTCCTCCAGTTCGACCTTGATCGGCGGCAGACGCGGATTGACTCGAAATGGCCAGGCAAGCGCGTCGAGGGCAATCCGGCGAAGCACGCCTCCATCTTCCAGCCACCGCTTCAAGCGGAACCACTCGATCTGGCAGCTATACACGACCGGACCCCACTCTGCGCGAGCTTCTAGTTCGTCGCGACACGCTTCGATACGCCCGAGCAGTTCCGGTAGCGCAAGTCTTGCGAAGCACTGGATGTCGCTACCGCTTGTTCGTCGCTGGCACCACGCCCATTCAACCGCGTCCTCCGCATCGAGACATAGGCGCGCGACATCGAACCGGAATTCGCCGAGTGTTTCATCGTTGAGCTGCGTTCTTGCCCAGGCTGGGTCTCTGTGGCCCATGCCTGCGGCGACAATTGCGACCGCACGCGTTCTAGCGCCGACGTCTTCTGCGAAGGCAGCCTGAGTAAGCGCGGCCACTAGGTCCTGAGTAGCAGCTCGCTTCAGCGGCTCAACGTCGTCGTCGAGGAGCGGGCGCCGCAATGCCACGAGCGCGGACAACTGCTTGCCTACCGGAGTCCCCTCGTCGCGTTCCGACGTTGGTCCGGGGCGACCAGGCTCCTCGTAGTCTCGATGAAGAATTCCGTCGACCGGGTCGACGACGTACCGGTTGGATTCGAGGTCTTGCGCCAGCTGCTCGAGGAAATCGTTCAACGATTCCGCGACTCGTTCAGCATGGTCAACAGACTCACTTTTCCACACAACTCCCGTATGCACGTCAAGCGCATATACCTGGTCTCCAGACCCAGCGAACGGGAACCAGGTCTTTGGCTGCACAGCCACTTGCTCGAACTCTGGGATGAGTGCCAGCCAGGTTTCGCGCTCGTGGATCGCCTCCGTGAGTGAAAACCAATCCTCCCCAGCAATCGCCTCCGCCCCGCCATTGTGCAGGCTGTAGAACTGGAGCAGTGAGCCGTGCAGAGTCACTCCCCAAATCTGTTCAGCTCGGCTCCACTCCCTTTCCGTAGCGGGTGGCCGGAGCGTTTGCGCCACGTTGGACGCATGGCTCTCGAGCCACGTCTCAATCCTCATCCACGTAGCAGCGATTCCGGTCACTTCCCGCGTTTACGGCTCTCTCCGGGGTGGCCTTCCCGTGACGCGTAGGGGCCGGGCGTGCAGCGTGCGATTCACGCATCTCTCGGTTTCTCCGCGCTTTTGCTGGATTTCAGCGCGTCCTCGCGGCCGCCCTGCCACTGAAAAGAGCCTAGCTGCCTGCTTGACTGCGCAAATATGATGTCATAGATTCACCGCATGAGTCGGCAGCTCACCATCCGCAACGTGCCGCCAGAGGTCGCCGCCGCGCTGAAGAAGCTCAGCCAGGAGCGGAACGAGAGCGTCAACGCAACCGTTGTGCAGATCTTGAAACAGGCTTTGGGCATCGACGAACGCCGTACGCGACTTCAGCGCTACACGACCTGGACCGCGGATGAGGCACAGGCCTTTGACGCTGCGCTCGCCGAGCAGCGCCGTGTGGATGAGCGCGATTGGTCGTGAGGGTTTCGACCCTGGTGCTAGACACCTCAGCCTATTCCCACTTTCGCCGGGGTCACAAAGAGACTCTGGACTGGATGAGCCGCGCGGAGAGCATCGTGATCCCGACTACGGTGCTGGGTGAGCTGCATGCGGGGTTTCACCTCGGCGGCCGGCTGGCGGACAATCAACGAGTGCTCGAAGATTTCTTGAACGAACCCTTCACCGTCGTGGCCGACGTTGGGCCGGCGGAAGCTCAGCGATACGGAAAGTTCTTCTCCGAACTCAAGCGCGCCGGCACTCCCATCCCCACCAACGATGTCTGGATTGCCGCCACCACCGTGACCCGCGGTGGACGGTTGCTCACCTTCGACGAAGACTTCTCACGCATTGCTGCACTCGACATGATCCTGCTGAGCGCGTGAGTCACGACCATCCAGCGATGGCCGCCGGATCGCCGGATTCGGAGGTGCGCGCGTGCTCCGGTGTGGCGGACTGGACTGCAAATGACGCCGATCCGAGCAGCCACTCAGGAGCAACCGAGGCATGCGATCTGGCCGGGCGGGGCGAAGACTGCGACCCCACGACAGAGGGATTTCTTGACGCGATGGCGACCGCTCGGGCTTGCGCGCCGCAGCCCGCGCTGTAAGGGTCCCGCCTTCGATGGAATCTGGCGAAAGGCAAGTGACTTTCGGGGCGATCCGGGCGGTGGGCGCCAGGGCGCTCTTGGGCGTGATCGTCGCGTGCGCCGCGTCCTGCGGACCCAAATCCGGCGAGCCCGCGCGTCAGCCGAATCTGGGCAAGACCGCCAAGTCCAAAGACGAGGCACGCGCCGCGGCAGGCGCCGGGCTTTCGGCGGAACGCGTCGTGAGTGTGCCCGCGGGCACCTTCGGCCCGTATCTGGCGCGCCGTGGCGACAGTCGGATCCTGGTGTGGGCATCCATCGCTGGCGGCAAGCGCACTTGGCGCAGCGTCGTGCTGGATGCATTGGGCAAACCCAGTGCGCCCGTCGAGCTCGGCGCAGCGCCTGAGCGCGTTGGACTGGTCTCCCTCGAGGCCACGTCTTCCGGGTACGTGCTCTTGGCTTCATCCGACACCCAACCGATGCGTTTGGAAGCCACTGTGCTCGATGCACAGGGCAAGAAAGTCTCGGGTCCGGAGACCATGGCAGAAGAGCCCGGGGACCTGCTGTGGGTGGACTGGGTCAGCACGGCGAAGGATCCCATTGCACTTTGGGCGTTGCGCAAAGAAAGCGTCAAATCCGATCGCGCGGATGTGTTTGCGCGTGGACTCGCGTCCGGCTCTGCGGTGCGCGTCGTTGAGCAAGTGCGCGCGTGGCAGACGGCGTCTTTCGGAGAAGGCGCGGCACTCGCTGTCGTGCGAGCCACGACCACGGAACTCGGTCCCGTGGATCTTTTCCAACTGGGCGCCGACGGCAAAGTGCAAAAGACATTGCACATCACGTCGTCGGCGACTGCGGAACCCGACGTGGACATGGTGCGGCTCGGCGGCGGCCTCGTATTGGCGTGGACTGATCGGGCCGGTCTGGAAACCCGCGTTGTGTCAGCCGCCGTCGACGCCGCGGGCAAGTTGACCGCAGCGCCCAAAGCCCTGGCCGCCCCCCGCGGGGATCAGGCGCTGGTGCGCCTAGTGCCACCTCAAGCCACGGACGCACGCAGCGCGTTTGCGGTCTGGGAAGACGCCATTGACCAACTCCCAGACACACGGCGGCTGCGTGTTGCCAGCCTCCACGCCGATGCACGCGCCGGCACCGCCCGCGCACTGCTCGACTTCGCCAGCGTGGAAGGTGGCGTGCCCGAGCTGGCGGGGAGTGCAGAGGGGCTCTCCGCCCTGACCTTAGCGAAGCCTTGCGAACGAGACGCCCCCTGCAGTGCTCCCGCGGTTGCGACCCTGGTGGAGCTCGACCAAAAGCTCAACCCAGTGCTCGCGACCCCGCTCAATCTTGCGCCCCTGGGCGGCAAGCCTGCGCCCTTGGCTTGGGGACTCAGCTGTGGGCCGTCACGCTGCTTGGTGTTGGCTGCAACCGACGGTGCGCCCGCAGAGGTCTACGCCGTGCGCCCTGACGGCGCGCAGAACCTGTGGAAACCCGCCGCCGAGCGGGAGCCCGTCAGCGTGCCGCCATCCCTGAGCGCGCTGTCGTCGGTTGCACGCGTGGACGCGCCGCTGTCGTCCGTTGCGGCAACGCAGCAGGGGGACAAGAGCCTGGTCGCGTGGCTGACGTTCTTTGATCCGAGCGCGCCGTGGACGCGCCTCAAGAAGCCCGCCAAGGACGGTCGCTTCGATCCGCCTCGCGCGTTGCTCGAGACCGCACAGCTGGGTTCGAGTGCAACGCATACGATTTCCTTTCGCGCGCGCTCTACCAGCGGCGTCGCGCTGGCCAGTGACGGCGGCGCCCATGGCGAGTCCATGCTCGTGTGGTCGGCGCTGGACAATCAGGTGCCGCAGCTCTTCACCACCGTGCTCGACGCCAGTGGCAAGAAGCTGCGCCAGCGCATGCTCACCCGCAGCAAGGGCGAGAAGTCCGACGTTGCGCTCGCGCAGGTGCCCGACGGCTGGGTCATCGCGTGGGTGGACGAACGCAGCGGCGCGCCGGAAGTGTACAGCGCCAAGGTCAACCGCTTCCTGCAGCGCGTCGGGCCAGAGCACCGCGTGGGTGGCGCCGGAGTCACGCCGTCCGCGCTGGCCGTCGTGCGCGCTGGCAACGACGCCCTGGTGGCCTGGGTCGCCAAGGCGTCGTCCGGTCCGAGCGAGGTGCAGCTTCAGCGCGTCTCGGGGCAAGACGCTTCTGCGAAGGGGGATCCGAAGAGCATCAAGGGCAGTGGCGTCGTTACCTGCAGCTTGACGCCGACGGAAACCGGCGCGCTGCTCGGTTTCGTCGAGTCCTCCGGAAGCGACAGCAGGATGCTGCGACTCCTGCCCTTGGACGCCGAGGGCAACATCGCCGGATCCGCGCAGAGCGCGAGCTTGAAGACGGACGCGGTCGGCTTGGATCTCGCCTGCGCCTCGGGGGTGTGTCGCGTGGCGGTCATCGGCGCCGAGGGCGCACGCGGCGCGGTGTACGTGAGCAGTTGGTCAGTCGGGAAAGGCGCGCTGCCAGCGCTCAAGCGTATCGCCGCGCAGACCGGCGCTGCGGTGAGCAGCGCGAAACCCGTGATGGTGTCCGGCGGACTTGTGCTTGCGGATCAGAGCGCGGGGCGCGGCGTAGTGCGCTACGCCGAAGTGACGTGGAAGTGAGCTGCGGCGCGGCGGGGGCGATGCTGCCCCCGGTGTCGCGCGCTACGGCTTGATCAGCGCCGTGGCTAGGGCCGCGTCTTCGCTGCAGTTCGCCAGCTTGATGGCGCTGAGCACTTCGGTCATGCCCTCTTGAGCAGCGCTGGCACTCGGGACCGGCACGCTGCCGCCTGCGGGTTGGGCGAGGTAGTTGGCAACCGCGTACCACTTGGGCATGTCGGCGATGCGCTGCAGCACAGGGTTCCAGAACAACGTCTGCTTGCGCTTCCATGGGTACAAGGCCCAGCCCACCTTGTTCGACTCCATTAGGTTCACCATCTTGACCTGCCAGTCTTGGGTCTGTTCGCCGAACTCTCCCAGCCAGATCGGGCGATTCTGGTTCTTGCGCAAGTCCAAATAGGGTTGCAGGTCTTGGGTCTCGGGGGTGGCCCAGTCCTCGAATCCGGTCAGCGCATAGGCGTGGAACTCGTAGACCATGTTGGCGTCCAATGGTGCGCTGAACGCCGAGAAGTCGTGAGCGAGCTGGTCGCCCTCGATCATCAGCATGTGTTTCGAATCCACGGCGCGGATCTCAGAGACAATGCGCTGATACAGCGTGACCAGAGCGCTCTTTGGCACGCTCGTGGGCAAGCTGGGCTCGTTGAGGAGATCGTAAGCCGCGACCCACGGCTCGTCGCGATAGCGCTGGGCCAGGCCCTTCCACAGCGCGACGGTGGCGTCTTGGTTGGCGACCGTGTCGGAACCTTCCCACAGCCGCGCCACCGCATCCGTGGAGGGCACGTCGGACACCGTCGGCACGGCGTTCTGTCCGCCCGGCACGGAGTGCAAGTCCAGCACCACGTATACGCCGTGCTTCTTGCCCCAGCTCACGGCGGAGTCCACGTACGCGAGGCGCGTCTCATCGAAAGTGACGCTGCTGCCCGAGACGCTCGCAATGGCGCGGTGGTAGACCACGAGGCGCGCGCAGTTGAAACCCAAAGACGCCATGCGCTTGAAGTCCTCTTCGGTGATGAAAGCATCACGCCAGCTCTGCCAAAAGCTGGCCGCGGCGGACTTCCCGACCACGTCGTCCATACGGCTCTCGAACTCCGAGGGCGAGATCAACAGCGCGTTCCCCGCGTCGCTGACTAGGTACGGAATGGGTTTGAGCCAGCCGTCCACATTCACGCAGCGCAGCAGCAGCGGCGCGTTGTCTGGTCCCAAGATCTCGGTTCCGGAGCTGTGCACGAAGGCCGCGCCTCCCGCTGCGCCGCCGGACCCCGCACTGCCCCCCGCGCCGCCGCTGGCTCCCGCAACGCCGCCAGTCCCCGCGACACCACCCGTGCCGCCGCTTCCGGAGCTACCCGCGACTCCTGCCGCACCTCCGGTGGCCGTGGCGTCCTCTTTGGTCGACGAGCACGCGCCGAGAGCAAACAGTGAAAGACTGGTGAGGGCGAGGATCCCAAGGGTGATTCGCATGATCATTCTCCGGCTCTGGCAGGGATGGTTGGACGTGGCAGCGGTGGGTCTTGTCCAAAAGTAAAAACTGACTATAGTCAGTTTCTACCACCAAGTCACTTTCGCCAGGCAAAATAGTGTCTCTCGCGCGGGATTTGCCCCCGCGCCCCCTGTTTCGCGCGGGACCTGCTCCCCGCGCCCCCTCTTTCGCGCGGGATCTGCTCCCCGCGCCCCCTGTTTCGCACGCCCTGCGCGCCCCGCCGGATCCAAATGCCGCCCCCCACTGAGACCCCCGCGCCCGCGCCCCTCGGCCGCCGCGCGCAGCAAAAACGGGACAAGAAGCGCCGCATCCGCGAGGCCGCGTGGCAGCTCTTCACGACCCAGGGCTACGACGCCACCACCACCTCGTCCGTCGCGAAGCGCGCACGCGTCGCGACCGGCACGCTGTTTCTCTACGCCAAGGACAAACCGGACCTGCTGTTCTTGGTGTTTCGCGATCGTCTGCGCAGCGCCGTGGACGCGCAGTTTGCCAGCATGCCCTGCGACGCCCCGTTGCTGGAGCAACTGCTGCATCTGTTCCGCGGGCTGTTCGAAATGTACGCGGAGCATCCGGCCGTGGCCGCGGAGTTCGTGCGCGCGCTTCCGGGCGCAGATGGGCCCAATGCCATGGCCGTAAACTCCTACAGCATGGTCTTCCTGCAACGCATCGCCGGGTTAGTGCAGGCGGCACAAGCGCGCGGCGAAGTCGCCGCCGACATCTCGCCGTTTCAAGCCGCGAGCAACATCTTCTCGCTCTACTTCGGCGCGCTGCTAGTTTGGCTGAGCGGTTTCGGTGATCTCGCGTCCGCGCTGGACCCGGGACTCCGCGGCGCCCTCGAGCTGCAAATGTGCGGACTGCGCCGGCGCGATTGCGGCGAGGGCTGGTCGCCTACTCGTCCGCCTTCTTCTTGAAGTACCACTGGCCGCCGTTCTTCTTGCTTTCGCCGAAGCCCCAGGTCCCAGTGAGGTCGCCGTTGTCTTTACGCTTCAGATGCGCCAGGCCGGAGCCCTCGCCGTCTTCTTCCCAGGTGCAGTCGAGCTCGTCGTCATCGGTGACTTTGCAGTCCGCGGATCCGGCCTGGCCTCGGTACAAACAATTGACGTTGCGTTTGACCTGCGTGCAACTCGCGACACCGTAGCTGGTCACGTACTTGCCACGGAAATCCGTGATGGGTTCTTCTTTCACCGGCTCCGGCGTCGGGACAGGCGCGGCGACCGGCGTTGGCACCGGCGCGGCCTCTTGCTTCGTTTCGTTCTGCCCCATCTTGCAGGCGAGCAGCGCGAGCGCGACGATCACGGTCGTCGCGGTCAGAGAACGTGACATAGGTACCCTCCGCGGCCAGCAATGGACGCATTCTGAGTCGCGGTCAATAGGCGCGTTCACCCTTGCGAGTGACGGTCTAACCGTCGGAGATCACGCACAAATGCCGAACCTACACAGTATTCAAAGGTGCGTGGGACACCTACATATGCTACATGCGCGCTCGCTTGCACCGCAAGGCGGCTGTCCCGGTGGGCGTCCAGAACGTGGACGCGGACTGTTTGGCAGTGCGACCTCAGTGAGTGGAGCCAGGTACGTCCGTGTTCAAAAAGGCAGTGTTCTTCGTTTCGCTCTTGGCCGTCGCGTGCGGCTCCGACTCTGACGCTCACATCGGCAGCGGTGGCCAGGGAGGCGGCGCGGCGAGTGCCGGCACCGGCGCCGCCGGTTTCGGTGGGGGTGGCACCGGTGCGGGTACTTCGGGAGGTGCCGGCGGCGCGGCAGGCGGCGGCGGCGTCGCGGGCGGCGCGGGCGCTGGTGGCGTCGCTGGTGGCGCGGGCGCTGGGGGTGCGCCGGCGTCCGGATTGGTCATCAGCGAGTTGATGGTGAACCCGAAAGCCACGCCCGACGCAGATGGCGAATACGTTGAGATCTACAACGCAAGCGCTGCGGCGGTGAACCTGAAAGGTTACAAGCTCAGCGACGACTTCAACAACTCCCACGTGATCAATTTGGAGCTCAATGTTGCTCCGGGCGCGTACGTCGTGCTTGCCCCCAAGGCGGATCTCAAGAGCAACGGCGGCGTGCCCGTCGACTATGTCTACGACAACTTCCTACTCGCCAACGCCGGCGACGCAGTGCTGCTCGACGATCCGCAGGGCAAGCGCGCCGCAGAGGTTCGCTACGATTCAAAAGTGCCCTGGCCCGTGGGCGACGGTGCAGCGATTGAGCTCGTCAGCCTGGGCGCAGACGCCAGCAACGGTGCGAACTGGGCCCTCGCGCAGAACCGCTATGGCACTGGCGACTTGGGCACGCCGGGCGGCGAAAACGGCCTCGGTCCCCTGCCGTACACCCTGGACGCGGACCCAGGTTACGCAGACCCACTGCTCAAAGCGGGCCTGATCTTCTCGCATTTCGACGATCCGGAAGCGGCGATCTTGAAGGCGATCAACGCAGCGACCCAGTCCGTGCACATCGCCATGTTCAACCTGCGTGAAAGCAGCATCATCAAGGCCTTGGGCGCGCTGAAGAGCAAGGGCGTGGACGTGCAGATCTTGCTCGACAAGAAGCAGATGGAGCTCTCCTACAACCTGCCGAAGGTGCAAGAGATCATTGACGCTGGCATCACTCCGGTGGGCGTGTCCAACACCAGCGCCACAGATGCCACGATGCATGACAAGTTCACCATCATCGACGGCGCTCGGGTGTTGACCGGCTCGGCCAACTATTCTTCGAATGCACTGAGCCTGAGTGACGAAGAGATGCTGCTTATCGACAATGCCTCGGTCGCCGCACTCTACGAAACCGAATTTGCTGAGCTGAAAGCCGGCACGGCCAACACGCCCACCGCGGCGACGTCAGCTCCGGTGCAGATCAAGTTCGGCAGCGAGGACAAGCTCTACGACACGGTCACGACGGAACTCAAAGCCGCGAAGACCAGCGTGCACATGGTCATGTTCTCTATCAATCAAACCGGCCTGATCAACGAGCTGATCGCCGCCAAGGCCCGCGGCGTGCACGTGGTCGTGGTGCTCGACAAGGTGCAAGCGGATAGCAGCACCGAGGACGAGAAGCTGGACACCGCAGGCGTGCACGTCTTGCGCTATGAGAACAAACGTGGAGGCACTGCCAATCTCGGTCTGGTTGAAGTGCACAACAAACTGTGCGTGATCGACGGCGACAAGGTGCTGATGGGGTCCTACAACTGGACCAACCTGGCCAGTTTCTTCAACGATGAGAATTTGGTGATCCTGAGCTCGCGCCTTTTGGCGGTGCAGGCGGAACACGAAATCGCCCAATTGATCAACGACTACGACCCCAGCTTCAACCCGGTAAGCGTCGGCTTCGCGGCGGGCTCCCGTAGCGTAAAGGTGACGGCGCGTGGAGTCAGCCTCGACGCCGGCACGGAGCTGTACCTGGTGGGCGACCACGCCGCGCTGGGCGAGAACAACTACGCGCTGGCGTTGCCCATGACCTCAGCCGGTGGTGGCACCTTCGAAAAGACGTTCACCGTGCCAGCGGGCACGGCGCTGAGTTACCAACTCATCGCGCGCAGCAAGGTGCGTCACAACTACGCGGAAACGATCCTGACGCGAAAGTTCACGGCGCCCTACGCAAGTGGCACCGCGGAGCTGAACCACGCATTTGGGAAGCGACTGGACTGATGTCATGAGGGTCGCGTGCTGATGCCGGGCGCGACCTGTTGCTGGGTCCGGTTGAAACGGGCCCAGCTGCTGTCTGCATTCTTGTTGGGAACAGTCGCTTGTACCGCTGGTGTAACCACCCCCGCGTGCGCACGCTCCACGCGAGCAGCCGAGCCTGACCCTGCCGCGGGGCCGCAGCGCGCAAGCGACTCGAAGTCCGCCGCATCCGCCACGGCGGGGCAACGCGTACACCCCTTGAGCGCTCCGCAGGCAGAGCCCGGCGAGCCCGGCCACGTGGGCACTGCGTCGCAGCCTGCGCCGGCTGCTCGCGCGCCCGGACCGCCGCGCAGCGTGGACCTGAAAGTGCCCGGGCATCGCGCCGCGGTGCTCAGCATTCCGCCGGGCACGTCGCCCGCGCCGGTGCTGATCGCGACCCATGGCGCTGGAGATCGCGCCGAGGAGCACTGCGCGCACTGGGCGGCCCGAGTGGGCCAGGATGCATTCGTCTTATGCCCCCGAGGGGTGCCCATGACGCGGCACCCGCAAACGGGTTACTTCTTTCGCCACCACCATGCCTTAGGCGAGGAGATACAGGACGCGCTTGCCGAGCTGCGCGTCGCACACCCTCGCGCCGACACCAAGGGCATGGTGTTGGCGGGCTACTCACAGGGCTCGATCATGGGCGCGCTGCACGCGCACACCGTGCCCGACCAGATCGCGCGTCTGTTGCTCGTTGAGGGCGGCTTCGACGAATGGGACGTTGGCACGGCCAAACGCTACTTAGCGGCGGGCGGCAAACGCGTCGCCCTGGTGTGTGGCATCACGCATTGTGCTCAGCGCGCCAAGCACGCGCACGCCGCGCTGAAACGTGGCGGCGTCCCGGTGCAGGGGGCCTATGTGGCAGGGGGGGGGCCCACCCACCCCCGGGCCTGGCCACGGGCGACGTCGAGGCCTCGGCGATCGGCGCGTGGGCGAGCAAGCTGCCGCTCTGTTGCCGTGGCTCGTGCAGGACGACAAGCGTTGGGACGCCTGGCGGCAGCGCGCGGCATCCGAACCGCGCTGACACAATGCGGGAATAGCGAACACGCGGCGGGCAGCGCCCCGACCCCAAAACAACCATCGCACGCTCACGAGCCCAGCAGTCTGCGCCCACACCCCACGCCGCGCGCTTCCGTCTATTTCTGAAAGCAGTACAGCCGGCGCTCGCCGGAGCAGGGCAGTATGGAACCGGATTCGGTCCAGGGTGGGTCCTTGCTTTTGGCTTCGCCGGCGAGACCTTTGTCCAGATCGCTGGCGCTGGTCCAATCACTACATGAGGCAGCGGCCGGCTGCCCGTCGACGCGTGTGCCGGTCCAGACTTGTGTGGTTCCACTCAGCAGCGCGCCATCTTCGTGGGTGTTGATGGCGTTCTGCAGGGTGCCGCTCACCAGCTCGCTCTTGGAGTCGGCAACGACGCGGCCATCCCGCAGCCGCCAGGGGCCGTTGCTGGTCAGGCGCACTGCCGCTGACGAAGCTTTGGACGAGATCCAAGCGCTGAAAGTGCCGGGCACCTTGGCGCTTTGTGCCGCTTCGTTGCAGACGCCGTCTGCGCCGGTGGGGCCTCCAAGATCGCCTTTCAGCTTTCGGGTGGTGACGAAAACGAGCAGGTCGCCGCCTGCTCCGCCTTGTCCGGCGGCGCCCGCCGCTGCGCCGCCCTGACCCGCGCTGCCCCCTTGGCCAGCCGTGTTCGCGCCCGCCTGCCCACCGCTGCCGCCGGAGAATTCATCGCCGCCACAGCCCACAGCCAGCACACTGCTGCAGATGGCGGCCCCAAGCCACGCGCTCACTTTCCACTGCGTCACGGCGTCCAGTGCAGACGGTATCACGGACGATTGCCCGGGCCAGCGCGGAACTTTTGGCGTTTCAGGGGCGCTTGAATACCCAGATCACCGGCACGCCGTGGTGGGTGCCGATGTGCGCGGGCACGGTCGTGCCGTAGTCCACCCAGAGCTGGTATTCCACGCGGCTCATATGGGGCTCGTGGTGGTACACGGCGAAGCTTGAAGATTCGATGCTCCATGCACCGCGCACTTGCTGAGCGAGCATGCCGTCCTTGACCATCTGATCCCAGCTCTGCATGGCCGTGTCGTGCACGAAGACGCTGCCGCCGGGCTTCACGTTTTCGTTCAAGTAGCCACGCACGGCGCCTGTGGTGTAGCCCCAGAAAGAGCGATTGAGTCCCAAGGTCGCTGCGCCGGGTGCGCCGCCCACAATGGGCGTGTAGGCGCTGAGTCCCCAGGGGTGTGACTGCAGCGTGATCAGCGTCGGCGCGGCAACGGCGGTAAGCCCCAGACCCAGACGCAACGGCACCCCTCGCCACCAGGCGGCGGCTTTGGGCAGAGAACGCGACGCCGCACTCAGGGCGTCGGCAAAGGCGCGCGCGGCGAACAGGCAGAAGAACGGGTACGCGGTGATCCAATGTTTGGCGCCGCCAAAGATGGGCGTGTTCGTGGAAATCCACGGCGCGTAGCTGGTGAGGATGCAAAGCAGCCACAGCACTTCCGCCGAGACGCGGCGTCGATCGCTTCGGGTTAGCGTGCGCGGGGACAGCGTCTTGCCGACGCGAGCAAAGAGCTTGCTCACGGGCCGACGCAAGTGGGTGATCAAGAAGTGCCGCGCGCCGGAGAAGAGCCCCGCGAGGAACAGCCCGAGCGTCACCGCCGGCACCGTGGCAAACGTCATGAGCCAGGCGTAGCCAAGGGGCATGGGCGGCTTCCAGTAGGTGCGCCCGAGAAACTCCATGTTGTAGTACTCGTGGTGCATGTGGAACGCGACGTACGCGGCCAGACGCTTCCCCGTGTCGTGCCAGATCCACGGCCACAGCGCGTAAAACACCAGCGGGCCGATCAGCGCCATGCAAAATAGCGCGGTGGGCACACGCACGCGTCCGACTTTCATGCCGCGCCACACGCTGCGCCCATGCACGATCAAAAGCCACGCGATCAACGCTGGCGGGAGCAGCCACGAATTGTGCTTCGTGTTCAGCAGCAGGCCGTACAGCACGCCGACGAAGAGCGCGAAGAACAAGCCGCGATCCAGCGAGCGCCAGAAGGCGTAGGTCGTGATCAGCCACATGGCGGCTACGGGCATGTCGAAGCAGTCAAGATGCGCGTGGTAGAAGACCCGCGGCATCATGCCCAAAAGGACCGCAGCGACGATGCCGGCGCCGCGGTGCACGCTGCGCGCGCCCCAGAGGTAAGTCACGGCGACGGCCAGGCCGCTGAGCACCATGCCGGGAAAGCGAAACGCAGTGCCCGCGTCCGAGAACCACTTGTACTTTTCGAATAGGTACAGGTTCGAGAGCGCAAACAGGCTCTTCATCAACGCAGGGTGTTCGTTGTTGGCCGCCCAGTAGCGGTCCACGCTGGCCCGGGTCAGCGCCGTCGTGGGATCTTTGAACAGCAGCTCGAACCACGCGCCATAGCTGCGCGCGGCCTGGAAGTAGAAACCTTCGTCCCGTGCGTAGCCCAGGTTGTCGACGGTGTTGAGCAGCAGCACGACGTAGGCAACCCCGAGGCCCAGGGCGATCAGCGGATCCGCACTCGCCTGCAAGAAGCGCTTTCGGCGCGTGGGCGCGGTTGCGATGCTCATCGCAGATCCGCCGCGAAACAGAAGTGACGGTTTTGAACACTGTCGCTGCTGACGCGGAACTCGATGTTGCCGCGCACTCCGGGCGAAGCGCCCGTCTTGAAGCGAAAGCCAGCCCAGCCCATTTCGTCGCGTTGTTCGTGGGTACCGACGGACTTGCCGTTTACGAATACTTCGAGGCGCACTGGGGCGCCGCCGCCGTCTCGCACGAGCACCCACGGCAGGCCCGCGTGTCCGCGCAACTCGGTGCCCAGAGGCACGTCCGCGAAGCGCAGTTTCAGTGGGCCGCGCTGGGTCGGGTAGGCGTGGATACAGCGCCGGGCGCGGTAGTCTTGGTCGTCAATGACCGTGACGCCTACGAGGTAGGGCTCACCGGATGGGCAGTTGAAGCGCGCGGCGGGGTAGGTCGGATGGCCGCCGAGGCCGCCGCTTTTGGCGCGGCCGCGTGGCTGCCAGGGACAGGGTTTGTCTTCAGTGCCGTCCGTCTCGCTGACGTCCGCCTCGGACACTGCATCGACGAAATCGAACTGCACTCGTGGGGCTGCGGGATTTTCGCGCTGTCGCAGGATGAAGCGGCCAACGCTGTGCTCCTGGGTGACGGGCCAGGATTCGAGCTCCGGAGCGGACTGCCCCAAGATGCTGATCTCGAGGGCGCGCGGGTAGCCGTCCAAGCCCGGGCGCGCGACGTCCCGCAGTGGCATGAGCTTCTCGCCCCAGGCGGCGCGTGCGAGGGGCTCCGCCCAGCTGGGCGCGATCACCACGGCAGCTTCCGGCGCCTTTGCAGACTGCACCTCGCTTTGCACCGCTAACCATTCGCTCTGGGTCGGCGCGCGGTGGGACGCCCAGAGCTGCCCACCCAGTTCCGCGGCACCCAGCAGGGGCAGTCCGACCCAAAGCCAACTCAGGGCGCGCATGCGGCGCGAGACTGCCACAAAAACCCGAGTCCACGACAAGAGCGCGCAAGGCTAGGGGTGCGCGTTTCAGCCGACGCCGCGCATCGGTACTTGCGGACGGTCATGTCCCCAGCATCCATTGCTGATCGGCAAAGCCGATCGTGCATACCTGAAAGGTCCTGCCCAAATGCACGTCTAACTACTTGAAATTGCTAAGTGGGCAAGTGGCACGCGTGCTGCAACATAGGAGCACGGCAGCGGTCAGGATCCCTACTTTGGTTTTCGCTGCTGCCGAACACTACAACACGGCATCTCGACTTCCCCCCCCTCAGTTGGGGTGCCGTGTTCCTACTCCGCACGGCGATTTGTGACGATCCCCCCCTCCGTCCAAGTCGCCGTGCTTTTTTTTGTTTCCGATGTTCACAGCCGCGAATTTCGCTTAATCCGGCGGAATGCGCAGCGGGGAGCAGGATAGGCGGGGCCTGGGTGCCCGACTGCTGGAGCCCGTGCTCCTGCGCCGGCCCATTGCACGCGTGCAAGGTTACCCCGAACTGGCGGCGGCACGGGCCCGGGAGCTGGTCGCTTCCGCCCACGCACGCTGGGATTCGGCTTCCCGCTTGGCCGAAGATCGTGATCACGCCGCGGCGCTGTCTTTACAGCGCGAAGCCGTCGAGCTGCTCGCAACGGCCATGGCCGTCATCGCCGGGAAACACCCGGAACCAACGACCTTGCCGATTGCCCAAGCCTTCCAGCAACTTGCGGCGCTTGGCGCACTCTCCGCGGCCACCGGTGATCTCGATCTTGTCCGACGCGCGCTGAGTGAGACGGATCCGGCCGCCCTCGACGCTTGGCCAAGCCGCGACTTGCGACGCGCGCGTGGATCCGCAGACGAGCTCTTGCGGGAGCTCCGGGCGCAAGTCGAACCGCGCAGCCTGCGCCGCCTGAAGTGGGTGCGTGGATTGCGGATCGCCGGTCTCGTTCTGGGACCAGCGCTAGCTATCGCGCTCGGGTGGCAGCTTTTCTACGCGCCCGTCAATGTGGCAAGGGACAAACCCGTTACTCTGAGCAGTGTCTTCCCGGGCCGCCCGGCCTACGGCGCCGTGGACGGAGTGGTCGACTCGGACTGCGGCGCACAGACTCAGGTCGAAAAGAACCCATGGGCGCGCGTGGACCTCATGGCACACCGGCCGCTGCACAGCGTCCTGCTCTTCCCAGCCGCGCAGATCCCAGCCGTTCCCCTCGTCGTCGAACTTTCGGCCGACGGCGAGAACTTCCGCGAAGTGGCCCGACGCGAGCACCCGCTGGCAGCGGGCCTTCGTTGGCGCATTGGCATGAATGGCGCGGTGGGGCGCTACGTGCGGGTGCGCGCCCTGAGTGACGGCGTGCAGTTGTGCTTCGCCGAAATCGAGGTCTTTGCCCCGCGGGACCGCTGAACGGGCGTGCCCCAAATGTGGTCAGTCAAACAGCACCCTTCGCAGCGCGTTGCGCTATGGTTTCGCCCCTTCAGAGCCTCAACATGCCCGCACCCGCACTCTCCGTCATCGCGCCCTGTTTCAACGAAGAGCTGAACATTCCCGAGCTCGTGCGGCGCGTGCTGCACGTCTTTGATCGGGCGGATCTCGCGGGCGAGCTGATCCTCGTCGACGACGGTTCCAAAGACGGAACCCGCGCGGCGATCGAAGCACAAGAACGCGCACACCCCGGGCGTGTCGTTGGGCGTTTCCACCCCAAGAACCGCGGCATGGCCCACGCCTGGAAGACCGGCGTGGCTGCGGCGAGCGCGCCCATCGTCGCAGTGATTGATGCAGATCTGCAGTACCAGCCCGAAGATCTGATCCGCCTCTACAACGAGCTGATGGAGCACAGCATCGACGTGGTGCAGGGCTGGCGCAGCGCTGTCGGGCGAGAGCGCGGTGGGCGTTACCACATCAGCCGCGGTCTGAACTTCATGTTGAACGCCGCTTTTGGCATGGATCTGCAAGACAACAAGAGCGGCTTTGTGATGTGCGCCAAAGAGGTGATGGAGGATCTACTCACCTACGACGGCAACTACTACTACTGGCAGTCCTTCATCATGGTGGCCGCGCACGCCAAGGGTTATTCGTACAAAGAAGTTGAAACCTTGTTCGAGAACCGACGGGCAGGGCAGAGCTTCTTGGACGGCAATACCTTCAAAGCCGTCACGCGTTCCTTCGTCGATCTCGGCAAGGCGACCTGGGAGTACCGGGTCAAACACCGCGTCCCCGACGTCAGTGAGCAGTTTCTGCGGCGTTACCCGGTCTTGGATCGCAGCCAGCCCATGAGCCCGGCCCGCAGGATCGAGTGGCAGGGATACTTGGCCGTGTTCAACCAGACCCACTGGATGATCACGCGCGACGTCGAGCGTTACTACGACTCCCTGCGCAAGACCCAGTGGCTCTCGTCGGGCCAATTGCGCGACCTCCAAGACGAAAAACTGCGCCGTTTGGTGCGCCACGCTTACCGCAACGTGCCCTACTACCGGCGCCGTATGCGTGAGGCCAAAATCACGCCCCACGACATCCGCGGCCAGACCGACTTGCACAAGCTGCCGTTCTTGACCAAGACAGACGTGCGCGAACACCTCTACTTCGACATCCTGAGCGAAAATCACGACAAGAACGAAGTGCTGCGCATCAGCACCAGTGGCTCTACTGGCGAACCCTTCGTGTGCTACGCGGATCGCGCGCAGCTCGAGTTTCGTTGGGCTGCGACGCTGCGCTCCCAGGAGTGGACGGGCTATCAGTTTGGGGACCCCTGCGTGCGCCTATGGCACCAAACCCTGGGTATGTCTCAGAGTCAGGCGCTGCGGGAGCGCTTGGACGCCCAGCTGACGCGTCGTAAGTTCATCCCGGTTTTCGAGATGAGCGACGCCAAGCTCGATGAGATGGCGCGGGAGATCGCCGAACACAAACCCGTGCTCATGGACGGCTATGCCGAAGCCCTGGATTTCCTCGCGCACTATCTCAAGAACCGCGGCGGCGTATCGGTGCGTCCCAAAGCGCTGATGTCCAGCGCGCAAACCTTGCCCGAAGCCAGTCGCGCACTGATCGAAGAGGCCTTTGGCTGCAAGGTCTACGACAAATACGGTTCCCGGGAGTTTTCCGGCATCGCCTACGAGTGCGAAGCGCACAGTGGGCACCACGTCGTGGGCGAAGGTTACATTGTCGAGATCTTGCGCGACGGCGCGCCTGCCGCACCCGGCGAGGTGGGCGAAGTCGTGATCACAGACCTGAACAACTACTGCCTACCCTTCGTCCGCTATCGGATCGGCGACCTCGCCGTGGCCCTAGATCCGGCGGGCGAATGCTCCTGCGGGCGCGGCTTGCCGTTGATGGGCAACATCGAGGGACGCGTGCAGTCGATCATCCAGGGTACCGATGGCCGCTACGTGCCGGGCACCTTCTTTGCGCACTACCTCAAGGAGTTCGACCACGCCATCGTTCGCTTCCAGGTCGTTCAAGAAGAGCAGGGCGCCATGGTCTTTCGGGTGGTGAAGGGCGGCCGCTACTCAGACGACACGCTGCAGGAGATCTTGCACACCTTCCGCGAATATCTCGGGCATGACATGAAGATCGACGTCGAGTTCGTCGACAACGTGGACATGATTCGCACAGGCAAACGCCTCGCGAGCGTTTCTCGGTTGGCCGTGGACTTCCAGGCCAGCGCACCGGGCCGCATCAAGACGGTGAACTGATGGCGCTGCCCTACGAAGACCACATCGAGGGTGCGGCCGCGGACTACGGCACGGAGCACTTCACTTCAGAAGAGTTCGGCACGTTCGACGCCTTAGAAGAGCACCACTACTGGTATTTGCACCGGCGCCAAGTGATCTTGGAAGAGCTGATCCGCGCGGGTGTTCCCCGCAGCGCGCGGCTTTTGGATCTGGGTTGCGGCATTGGCACCGTGGCCACGTTCCTGAACAGCCACGGCTTCAGCGTGGACTACTCTGACGTTCACGGAGAAGCGCTGGTACGTGCCCGCGAGAACGCAGAGCGCATCTTGGGCGACAAGGCGAGCGCGCGTCGATTCATGCGCTTTGACGTATTGAGAACGCCCTTGGACGCCGGCTACGAAGGTGTGCTGATGCTGGACGTTTTGGAGCACTTGCCCGACGACCACCTTGCGCTTGCCAATGCGACGCGGGCACTGCCGCGGGGTGGCGTGGCAATGTTCACGGTGCCCGCCTTTCAGCTGCTGTGGTCACCCTGGGACGAGCTTGCACACCACAAGCGGCGATACACGATTGCTCAGGCGCGTAGCTTGGCTGAGAGTGCGGGACTGGTCGTGCAGCGGGCGACGTGTTTCTTCTTCCCGCTTTTCTTTGCAGCGCTTGGTGTGAAGGCGCTGCGTAAGGCTCGGGAACTTGTTGCAGGCCCGCCGCAAAAGGCAGAGCGCTTCAGCGAGTTGACCGAGTCCAAGACGCATCCGCTGCTCAACCGAGCCATGCTTGCCGTGCTGTCCACGGAGCACCCTATGCGACGCTCTGCCGCATATGCTCTCGGCACCAGCGTGATGTGCGTTGCGCGCAAACCCTAAACCAGCGGCGGGCTCGCGATGAGTGCTTCGGATCCGCCGCCGCCACCAGCGCGCGCCAAGCTGCACGCGCTGGTGGGAAGTCTGACGGCAGCGGAGCTTCTTTCAGCCGTTGTCGGCTTGGGGCTCGTGCTTCGCTACCTGTGGCTCGTTGACGATTCGTTCATCTACTTTCGCTACGTCGACAATCTGGTCTTTCTGGGTCGCGGTCTGGTTTTCAACGCGGGGGAATACGTCGAGGGGTTCACCAGTCCCGCGTTTGCCCTCTTGCTTGCCGCGCTTCGACTGACGCGTTTAGACTTCTTCAGCCTCATTGGCGGAATCGCGGTGCTAAGTTTCCTGGGCGCCTTTGCGCTCTGGCTGCGAGTGGACCGCGCTTTGGCCGGACCGATCCGGCTGAGCCTGCCCGCGCTGCTGCTGGCCCCGTGCTACGGCGTCACGCAGTACTTCTCGTCAGGGCTCGAGACGCCGTTGGTGCTGCTCTCGGCCAGCGTCACGGCGGTCTTCATCCTGGAGCGCCGCAGCCGGCTCTGGGGGATCTTGTTCGGCCTGGTGCCCATCGTGCGTCACGAGCTTGCCGTTCCCTTTGTGCTCGTGCTGCTCTGGTTCTCCGTGCGTGAGCGGCGCGTGCCGTGGTGGCCTCTGGGCAGCGCAGCGCTCTCTGTTGGGGGCTGGCTGTGTTTTCGCGTCTACTACTACGCGGAGCTTCTTCCCAACACGTTCTACTTGAAGGACGAAAGCAGTCCCGAGCAGGGGCTGCTCTATCTCCAAAACAGCTTCGGTCCGTATCCGCTGGTCTACGTTGCCGTCGGCGCGCTTGCGCTGCTCGGCTACCTCGCTGTTCGGCGCCGCGCTCCTCTGCGCGGCGAAGCCCGTATGGTCATGCTCGTCGCTGCCCTCGCGAGTCTGGGCTACGTGGTGCGGGTCGGGGGCGACATGCTGCACTTTCGCTTCGTGCTGTTTCCGGCAGTGCTGCTTGCGTTGAGTTCTTCGGGGAGCCTCGAAGCGGTGCTTGCTCGCGCGGGGGTCGTGCCCGGAAGCGTGCCCCGTGCGCTGCTTGCCGTCGCGTTGCTCGCAGCAGGCGCTGCCTGCTACCCCGGGCAGCTCCAGAGTCACCCGCTGTCTCTCCACGAAAAGATGCAGAAAGTGAACGGTATCAGTGAGTCGTCTTGGCATCGTCAGCAAGCGGACCTGGCCTTTCGCGCGGGGCGCCCCGCCGAAGACAGAGCGCAGCGCGCAGCCTACGCGCGGTTTTTGACGTCGGGCGCGCGCAGTCAGGGCCTGGTGCTGCATGGCTGGTGCGCGAAGCTGTACAAGGATTTCCCCAGCTACGCCTTGCACGATTGGGGGCTGACGGATCCGTGGCTGGCGCGTTTGAACGTGCCCGCCGACCGCCCCGGTCACAAGGGCGCGCTCAATCGTGTGTTTGGTCCGCAGCTGTTTAGAATGCGGCAGCGCGTCGCACCAGGTCCGGGCTCCGTGCGAGCCGCGGTTGAAGGCGGACACGCTCCACCCTTCATCCAGAAGAACCAGAAGGCCGCCGAAGTGGTCGAAGCCAAGGCCTACAACCGTCACGACTTCTTCGACAACCTGCGCCTGGCGCTCACGCGCGTTCCCAAGCTGGAGCCGTAGCGCACGCCGGCCGTGATACAGTCAGGCCCATGAGTATTTCACGCAGGGGATTTTTGGGCGTTGCACTCGCAGCGGGGGGCACGTCGGGTTTGCTGTTGGTTGGCTCCGGTTGCGGTGGTGACGACGACAGCAGTGGCAGCGGCGGGGGCACGGGCACTGGCGGCGGGACCGGCACTGGTGGCAGCACTGGCGGCAGTTGCAGCGCGGACATCGTGTCGAATCACCAGCACTCGCTCAACGTCAGTGCTGCGGATATCAGCGCAGCCACGGACAAGACGTACAGCATCAAGGGTGGCAGCGCACACGATCACCAGGTGACCTTGACCGCGGCGCACTTCGCGACCCTTAGCGGTGGTGGCAGCGTGACCGTGACTTCTACGGACGCTAGCGCCCACAACCATTCGGTGACGGTGACCTGCACCTAGCTGAGCGACCGGAGGGTCACTGGGATCGGATCCAGTCGTAGGTCTTGCGCAGGCCGTCTTCCAAGGACGTCTGCGCGCTAAAACCGAGGACCTTCTGCGCATGGCTCGGATCGCCGATGCGCTTCGTTCCCGCGGTCCAGTCCGCGGGGCCGGGCTCTTTCTGCGTTTGCTTGCCGCTCACGCGGATCATCGTGTCGAGCAATTCGTTGACGCTCACTCCGCGCCCTGAGGCCACATTGAGCGTCTCGCCACTCACGTCCTGGGTCATCGCGCTGATAGTGGCGTCCACCGCGTCGTCCACGTACACGTAGTCCAGCGTCTGCTCGCCATCCCCGAATACGATTGGCGCCTCTCCTGCCAGCAGCCGGTCGAAGCTTTTCATGATCACGGATTTGTAGCCCATTCCCGCGAACTGCTTGGGCCCGTAGATGAACAGATAGCGCAGCACCATCGTCGAGAGGCCATGGGTTTCGGCGAAGTGCGCCAACACGTGTTCGCCCGCGAGCTTTGTGATGCCGTAGACTGTCCGCGGCTGCGGCAGCTCCGTCTCGACGAAGGGCGCCCCCCGCATGCGGCCGTAGGCATAGAGCGAAGAGCTGAACACGACCTTCTTGACCCCCGCGGCGACAGCGCGCTCGTACAAGCCGTGCGTACCGGCGATATTCGCGCGGTAGACGCGATCCGGCGAGTCTTTGCTCTGGTTGTGTTTCTCGGCGGCGAGGTGAAAAAGGAGATCTGCTCCGTCTAGGGCGCGATCGAGATCCTTTGGGTTGTCCGTGCCGAGGGTGTGTTGCACCAGCTCGACTGCCTCGGACGTTCCCGCGAGGTTGGCCTGGTCGCCGTAGCGCAGGCTGTCGATCACGACGACCTGTGCTGCGCCCATCTCCAGCAGCCGCCGCACCAGATGAGAACCGATGAATCCCGCGCCGCCAGTGACGACGACGCGCTGCCCCGCAATTTGATGACCAGCCACGTCCGCCGCATAACTGCGCCAGGCCGGCGAATCAAACGCTGCGACGGACCTGAGTCCGCACTCGTGCGCCGGTCGAAAAACGATGCTATGCGGGGGCCAGATGTCAGACCGAGCCGCGCCCGTTCCGCGAACCGCCGAAGAAGTCGAAGCGCTCAACGATCGCCTCGCGCAGGAGCATCCAATTGACGCCTACTACGGCGACTCGCTCTTCGTCGTGCGCTGGATCGAGCAGCGCCGACTTGAGATCATCCGGGAAATGGTTGCTGCCACTCCCGGGATGAAAGTCATGGAGGTCGGCTCGGGCGGCGGGCACGTGCTGCGCATGTTCAAGCAGGCGAAGCTGACCGCGGTCGACGTGTCCGAAGTGTTCCTGGATACCGCCAAGAAGAACCTGAGGGGCTACGACGTGGAGTTCCTGAAGGGTCAGGTCGAAACTCTGGGGCTGGCCGAGAAGAGCTTCGACCGTATCATCTGCACCGAGGTGCTCGAACACACGGCGGACCCGGAGGTCGTGCTGCGGGAAATCCGGCGTCTGCTCAAGCCCAATGGCTACGCCGTGATCACCGTGCCAGTCGACCCCCTGATCGACGGGCTGAAGAAGTTCGTTCGCATCACTCCGGTGGGCATCTTGCTGCGCAAGCGGCTGAACTGGGGCGGCGACCACTATCACTTTCACAAGTGGTGGCCATGGCAGTTCGAACGCGTGCTGCGGCGCCACTTCGATGTCGTCGAGAAGGACGCCGCGCCCTTTTCGCTGCTTCCGATGCGCGCCTGTTTCAAGTGCCGCCCGCTTTGAACCGGAGATTTTTGGCCTCCAGTCGCCGTGGGGGCAAAAGGCGCACTGGGCGATGCGCTGCCGGCGTCTAGTTCGCTGGCAACGTGCCCACGTTTTCGTAGGCAGCAAAGCGACCGCTACGTTTGAGTAGCCGCACCTTGCCGTCACTGTGCGCCAGTGTCTCCGGTGGCTCCTGCCCCTTGGAGAAGCCGGCCAAGTAGTAGTGGTAATAGCGCCCGTGCGCGCTGTAGCGAAAGTCCGAGGGGGTCTTGTAGAAAGGGCCCGGCGTCCGCTGGGTGCGAAACGCGATCGGTGTGTTGTCGCTGACGAGGCCTTCCGGCATGTAACCCGGCTTTTGCGCTTGGTACGTCAACAAGATGTTGCGCATGGGGTAGCCCTGGTGCAGGCCGTCGCTTTGATCGAAAATGAGGGGCAACACCCGGCGATTCTCCGGGATCACGCTGACGACGGCGTCCAGGTGGCGTACTTCGGCGTCGAATTTGGAGAAGCTCTGGAACAGACTCGTTCCGCTGTAGGTGAACATGGCCAGAGCGGGCAAGAGCAAGCCGAGCTGCCTGCCGCGCAGCTCCGCCCTGGGCACGACCAACAAAAGTAGCAACGCCGGTACGACCAGGCGCACGTTGGTAGCCCAATGATAGAGGGGCTTCGTGGTGTGCGCCGGCGCCGCGAAGAAAAGCGCCAGCACGCCCAAGGCGGCGAGCGCCACGGACCACTGTGCGCGCGGAAGGGCGAGGGACTGCACGCGCGCCGTGGTGCATAGCAACAGGGTCGCGCCCAGCACCAGCAGCGCGACTTCGTCGACGCTGCCGAGCTGCACGTCGTTCGTCCAAGAAAATAGCCAGGTTATGTTCTCGCTGACGCTCAAGTACTGGCCGTCGAAGCCCGAGCTTTCGGTCTGCCCCCGGGACCACAGCAGCGCGATGATCATGGCGGGCAGGGCAAACAAGCACCGGCGCAAGATCCGAAGCGGCGGGTGCACTTGGGAAAAGAACACGATGGGCCCGCCGACGGCAAAGGCCGCCGCAACGAGGACGTGACTGAAGTAGAGCAAGATGACGAGCAGCGCGAGCGCGAGTTCCTTGGTCCACTTGGGTCGATCCAAATACTCTTTGAGTAGCGCAATCGTGACCACGAAGATGGGTAGCGCGACGACGTTCGATGTGAAGCCGTACACGAAGGGCGTGTTGTAGATCAGTGGGAACGCCAGCAAGCCGTAGCGACGGTCTCGTCCGAAACGCGTCGCCAGGTAGGACACGGCCAGAGGCAGTGAGATGACGTAGGCGCCCAAGATGACCCGGTTGGCGGCTTCGAGGGAAAGCACGCCGCCTAGCAGACGCAGCAGCGAGTAGTAGGTGACGTAGGGAGGCAGGCCGCCGCGGGCGACATATTCCCTGGCGATCACGCCGTCGCCGTCGAGGTGCCGCCAGATCTGTACCAACGCCAGGTGTGCGGGTCCGTCCTGCATGGGCAAGTGCCGCAGCAGCACGACGGGCGCCAGATACACAGCGCACAGCGCCAAGTACAGAAGTACGAAGACCTTGTCGTCGAGCACGACCTTCGTCGCCGCGGAAAGTCGCATCGCGACTAACCGCCGCGCCCGCTCGAGCATGGCCCGCTTGTATCACAGTCGGGTCCGCCACCGAGGCGGCCCGGCGGTCAGAGCTGGCATGCAGCGCGCGACCCTGCCGCCGCCGCCGCGGTGGGTTCTCATCGGCGCGAGCTGATCGAGCCTGCGGTAGGGGATCGCTCAAGAAAAAATAGTTAGTATTCAAATCGATTTTCTAGCTGGTGGACCCCTTGCCCTCGTGGATTCTCACAGGCGAGCTGAGCGAGGTGGGGCAGCGGATCGCCGGCGCCGAAACTACTTCGTATACAAACCGATTTTTCAAACCCGTGGACCCTCTGCCCTCATGGGTTCTCATCGGGGTGAGCTGAGCCGACGCAGACGGCCGCCGCCACGCCAAGCGCTGTGCCAGTCCCGAACGCCCGAATGGCACAATTGCGGCGTGGCTGGCCGCACGCTTCGCACCGAATCGCACAATTTATGACCTCGTACCAGCTGCCCCAAAGTGCCACCCCGTGCCATACGGCACGGGCTGTCACAACCTTCTGGCACATGGCCGGTCCCGCTACCGGAGTACCTAGTGGCGCGCGCATCCCTGATCTGCGACTCCGCACGGATTTGGTGAGCGGCTTTCTACGCCGCCGTGATTGCGTCGTGCCAAGCTGCAGAAGCATGTTTCGCTCGAAGAAGCGGCACGAACTCCCCGACGCACTACGGGAAATCGGTGGCCTGGCCGACGGTCGTTCCAAGCAGGCGGCCGAGCGCACTGGCGTGCCCGAGGCGGAGGCCTATGGCGTGGCGACCTTCTATCACCTACTGGCGCGGCCCGACGTCAGCCTGCGGGTGTGCACGGGGCTGTCGTGTCGCATGGCGGGAGCAGACGCCGTGCTCGAAACCGCGCAAGCGTTGGGCATTAGCAGCGAGGGATGCTCCTGCCTCGCCGCGTGTGACGTGCCGCCCGCAGTGCTCGCCGGCAGGCGCGTGTTGCCTCGGGTAACAGCAACGACGCTGAAGCAAGCGGGCAGCGTCGCTGCCCTCGGCTCCGCAGAGTGGAAAGGCGCCATCGGCCCCGACCCCGGCGACGCAGCTTCTCTCGCTCTGCACCTCGCCGCGCCGCCGGACTTCAGTGGGCGCGCGTTCGCAGCGGCGCAACAGCTCGGCGCGGACGGCGTCATCGCGGCCATTGAAACGTCCGGATTGCAAGGCCGAGGCGGCGCGGGCTTTCCCGCGCACATCAAGTGGAAGGGCGTCGCCTCCCAAGCCGAGAAAGTCCGTTACGTCGTGCTCAATGCCGACGAAGGCGAACCCGGGACCTTCAAAGATCGCGAAGTGCTTCTGCGCCGGCCCGATCTCGTGCTCGAAGGCATGGCCATCGCTGCCGCTGCCGTCGGCGCGTCGGACGTCTATCTATACCTGCGTGGCGAGTTCGAGATCCCGTGGGGCATCGTCGAAGCCGCGATCGCGCAGTTCACAGCGAGTGGCGTCTTGGGCGACGTGCGCTTCCACATGCACGCCGGCAACGGCGCGTACATCTGCGGCGAAGAGACGGCGCTACTCGAAGCCCTGGAAGGCAAACGCGGCATGCCCCGGCTCAAGCCGCCGTTTCCAACGGAGTTCGGGCTCTGGGGCAAGCCAACGCTGATGCACAACGTGGAGACCATCGGCTGCGTGCCGGCCATCGTCTTGCGCGGTGGCGAGTGGTTCAAGCAGCTGGGCAAGACCGAAGCGGGCAGCAAGCTGTACTGCATCAGTGGCGATGTGCAGCGTCCGGGCACCTATGAGCTGCCCCTGGGTGTGTGCCTCGATGAACTGGTAGAAGCGGCGGGAGGCTACGTGGGTGAGCTGCGCGCGTTTTCGCCCGGTGGCGCCAGCTCCGGCTTCTTGCCCGCCTCCGAGCGCACGCGCCCGCTAGACTTCCGTGCCCTTGCAGACGCCGGCTCCATGCTTGGCTCCGCGGGCGTCGTGGTGCTGAACACATCCGCAGACCTCAAGCGCGCCGTTTTCGATCAGCTACGCTTCTTCGAGGACGAAAGCTGCGGCCAATGCGCGCCGTGCCGCATCGGAACGCGCTACCTGCGCGAGCAATTCATCAAGCACCAGGACGCGCCCGACGTGCGCGTGGAAGCACTGCGTCATGCCGCGGAGGTTGCCTGGGAAATGAATGAAGGCTCGATCTGTGGACTCGGCCAAGCCGCGCCGCTACCTTTGACAAGCGCTATGCAGCACTTCCCCGAGGAATTCGAAGCGTGACGGACAGTCTAGAGCTGGACGGCAAGCGCGTATCTTTCAGCGCGGGCGAGACGCTGCTGGAAGTGGCGCGGCGGCACGGCAAGGAGATCCCCACGCTGTGCCACGACCCGCGCCTCAAGCCCGCGGGCGCCTGCCGCACGTGTCTGGTTGAAGTGAACGGGTTTCGGCGCATGCCGCCCGCATGCGCGACGCGCGCAACGGCGGACATGCAGGTGACGACCAATAGCGAGCGCATTCAGCGGCACCGCCAAGGATTGCTGTCCCTCTACCTGACGGATCATCCGGAAACGCAGCCCGAGCGGCTGAGCAAGAACCAGCTCGTCGAAATGGCCGAGCGCTATGGCGCAGCCGGGGACTGGGGCAGCATGGCTTCCGAGCGTGCGGGTAGGCGCGAAGACCGGAACCCGTATGTGCACTTCGAGCCAGATCTGTGCATCCTCTGTGCTCGCTGCACGCGCTACTGCGACGAAGTCGAGGCCGTCAACGCCATCACGCTGGCGCATCGCGGTGCCAAGACCACGATCGCCACCGTGGACCAGGCCTCCTTGATGGACACCAGCTGCGAGCTCTGCGGCGGCTGCATCGACGTGTGCCCCACAGGCGCCATGACCGAAAAGCTGCCGCTGACGCGCCAGGTGAAGCCCAGCAAACACCTCAAGGTCGTGCGCAGCACCTGCAACTACTGCGGCGTGGGTTGCCAGTTGGATCTCAACGTGGACACTTCAGCCAACGAGGGCCGCGGCAAGGTCGTGCGTGTCACGAGCCCCGAAACCGGCACCACCACCAACGATGGCAACCTCTGCGTCAAAGGGCGCTTTGCCTACGACTTCGTCGATCACCCCGACCGCTTGACGGTTCCTCTGATCCGGCAGCCCGACGGCTCGTTCAAAGAGGCCAGTTGGGAGGAAGCCATTCGAGTGGCGGCGGACGGCCTCTCGCGGGTGAAGTCGCGCCACGGCGCCGACGCGCTCGGCTTCGTGAGTTCGTCCCGCTGCACCATGGAAGACAACTACGTGGTGCAAAAGCTCTCGCGAGCGGCCTTCGGCACGAACAACTGCCACCAATGTGCGGCTACCTGACACGCTCCAACGGTGGCCGGGCTGGTCACCACGTTCGGAGCAGGCGCGATGACGAACTCCATCGGCGAGATCCGCGACGCGGATTTCTTGTTCGTGATCGGCAGCAACACGACCGAAGCGCATCCGATCATTGCCATGGAGATGAAGCGCGCCATCGGCAGTGGAGCAACGCTGGTCGTGGCGGATCCTCGGTCGATATGGCTCAGCCAACTCGCGGACAAACACCTGCAGCTGCGGCCGGGCACGGACGTGTGGCTGCTCAACGCCATGGCGCATGTGATCATTGGCGAAGGCTTGGTGGACCAGGCGTTCATCGACGCACACACCGAGGGCTACGAAGCGGTTGCGGAAGCGGTGCGCGACTACACACCCGAGCGCGCTGAAGAGGTCACGGGGATCCCGGCGGAAGACATCATCTGGACGGCGCGCCGCTATGCCACCACGGAAAAGGCCGGCATCTACTACACCCTCGGCATCACCGAGCACTCTCACGGCACCGACAACGTCTACGCGCTCGCGAACCTGGTGTTGATGACCGGACACTTGGGCAAGCCGTCTTCGGGCATGAATCCGCTGCGTGGCCAGAACAACGTGCAAGGCGCCAACGACGCCGGCGCCACGCCGATCTTCCTGCCGGGCTACCAGCGCGTGGACGACCCCGAAGTGCACGCCAAGTACGAGAAGTCCTGGGGCGTGCCGCTGAGCCCGGTGCCAGGCATGAATCTCAATGTGATGATGAAGGCCGTGGGTAAGGAGATCCTCGGTCTCTATGTGATGGGGGAAGACATCTTGCTGTCGGAGCCGAATGTCAGCCGCTTGGAAGAGGGCATGAACAAGATCGAGTTCCTGGTGCTGCAAGACGCATTCATGAACGAAACCGCCCGCTTCGCCGACGTGATCTTGCCCGCGGCGATCTTCGCCGAAAAGGACGGCACCTTCACGAATTCCGAGCGGCGCGTGCAGCGCGTGCGCAAAGCTGTCGAGCCGCCGGGCATGGCGCGTCCGGACTGGGAAATCGTCTGCGACCTAGCTAAGGCCGTGGGCCACGACTGGAAGTTCGAAAACACCGCGCAGGTGTATGCAGAGATGGTGCGCGACGCGCCCAAGTTTGCCGGCATCAGCCACGAACGTGTGGACAGCGAAGGTGGCCTGCAGTGGCCCTGCCCGGCGCCGGACCATCCCGGCACCAAGTTCCTCCACGAAGGCGGCGTCCTGCGCGGCAAGGGCCAGTTCCAAGCGGTGCAGTACCGTCCCAGTGAAGAGCTTCCGGATCACGAATACACGCTGGTGCTGTCCACCGGGCGCACGCTGTATCACTACAATGCCGCCACCCAGACACGCCGTGAGTCCGGCCTGGCCGCCAAGCAGCCACGCATGTTCGTGCAGATCCATCCCTGGGACGCCAAACAGCGCGGCATCACGAACGGCGAGCGCGTCGAGGTGTATAGCCGCCGCGGCACCATCACGGCAGATGCCGTCGTGACCAAGGAAGTGCGGCGCGGCTGCATCTGGATCCCGCTGCACTTCGCCGAGGCCCGCGCCAACCTGCTCACCAACGACGCGGGCGACGCCGTCACTCAGACCGCAGAGTACAAAGTTTGCGCCGCCGAAGTCCGCAAGATCCCCGAGCAAGTGCTCAGCGCGGAGTAGCCGCGTGCGCGTCTTTGCCTTCGCTTTCGCGTTTGTCGTCGCCGGTTGTGGCGTGGCAGCGCTGGACCAGGGGCAAGCTCCGCCACTGCCGCGCGCCCCTGAGGCCGAGGTATTGGTCACGCACAGCACGCAGAGCCATGAAGCCCCAGTTGCACCCCGCGAGGTCGTCGACGCTGAGGGCAGCAAGCTGTTCCTGGACGCAGGCGTCGACGGTGCGTTTGTGCTGGCCGACCTGAATTCGCAGATCACAACCGTCGTGAACCCAGAGCAGGCCGCCACGGGCTACCTGCCGGCGTCGACATTCAAGATCCCGAATACGCTCATCGGATTAGAGACGGGCGTGATCCCAGACGCGGGCTTTGCCCAGAAGTGGGACGGGGTGAAGCGCGATGGTCCCGCGGTATGGAACCAAGACCACGACCTTGCGAGCGCCATGAAAAGCTCGGTGGTTTGGTTTTACCAGGAGATCGCGCGGCAGATCGGCGCCGAGCGCATGAACCACTGGCTGGGGGCTTTTCACTACGGCAATCGCAACACCAGCGCGGGCATCGATCAGTTCTGGCTTCGGGGCGCGATGCGGGTGACCCCGCGGGAGCAGGTCGCGTTCCTGCGCAAGCTTCGCGCGCGGTCTCTGCCGGTGTCGCCCGCCCACGCCGAGCTCGTCGAGCGCCTGATCACTCTGGAAGAAACTCCCAAGTACACCTTACGCGCGAAGACCGGTTTGACGACCCAAGACGAACAATCGGTCGGCTGGCTCGTCGGCTTCGTAGATCAGCCCAAGGGCAACTTCGCGTTTGCCTGCGTGCTGCTGGTACCGGCGAAACACGGCGCCAAGTTGATAGACCTGCGCCTGCAACTCGCCAAGCAGCTGCTGCGGCGCGCCGGAGCGCTGCCCGATCCTGCAGCGCAACCGGCCCAACCCAAGTGAGGTCCGGCGCGGGAAGCGTCGCTCCGCCAGGGAAGCATCGCCCAGCACGAATAGAGCAGCGACCCAAACCCAAAAACCAATCAATGCCGGGGTGGGCGTCGTCAACAAAGAGCGCAACTGAATCTGCTGTGTGCCGATCACAGTGCCCACCCGCCCAGGGGGTTTTGTTTCGCGCGGGGCGAAACGCGCTTGACCAGCCTGCGGCCCTGTGCGCGGAGCGAACTAGAACGACAGAAACTCGCCGAGCGGTAGAGACTCGTGGCCACCCACGGACGAGGACTCAATCTCGCGTCGAGCATCGACAGGAGCCGCGACACGACGTGCGCATGAGCAACCTCCGCCGGCACTGACGTATCCCCGCGAAGTGATTGGCATGGACGGAATGGTTTCGATCGGTTAGCGCGGTCGATCTTTGCGCCGCTGCCGCGCCTGTGCCTTCTTGCGCAGCATGAACTCGCGTCCGAAGTCTTGCTGAGCGGCGAGGTCGTTGTGAGGACGGCATCGAAGCGCGAGGTTGTCGAGGGTCATTGCTCCGTCCTTCGCGAACGGCTGCTCGTGGTGCACCTCGACTCCGCCCGTTTCCGGACAGCGATGGCCGCGGACGTCCACGTAGGTGCAGCGACCGCAGTCGCGCTCCCACACCGCACGCGTCAGAGCGGCGGGAACGTAGCGGCTGGAGCCAGTGCGACCGGCGCCGGTGCGACCCACTCTGCCTTGGCTCGTGACGGCGGCGTCCGCGCGTTTCGCCGTGCCGGCGCGGGCACTCGCGCCGGCGGTGTTCGCGCGGTTCGGCGTAGCCAGGTGCGCTGCCACCCGGTTGACGCGGGGCTTTTCCGCCGCCGCGCGGCGTTGCCTGCGGAGCGCCCCCACCAGCGTCTGCATTGCTCGTTCGTGCACCTTGGCCAGGTCGCGATCCGGGATCTGATGCGCGAGCAGGTCGCGGGCCTCTTCGAGCAGGTCAATGTAGTGCTGGTCCACGGTCAGCTCCACGCGATAGCGACCTGGCGAGAGAGGCTCGACGACGGCGAACGGTCCCTCGCGTGGCGGGCACAGCGTCGCCTCGGGTGGCGCGGGCGTCGGGATCGGAGCGGGCGTCGCACCGGGCGCGGTTGGCGCGCCACCGCGGTCGTTGCTGGGAGCGAGCTGGCGCACCGGACCGGCCAGCGCTGCCGTGAACTCCGCCCAGCTCGGCGTGCGGAGCGGCCCGACGTCCACAACTTGCGAGGTGACTTGTGAAGACCGGCGCAGCCCCAGCGGCTCCACCGTTGGCTCGACATCGGCACGCGGCGCGATCTCTGCTACCAGCTTCTGGATCTCGCGTTTGCTGCGAAAGCTGGCTCGAGCCAGCACTTCGGCGTGATTTTCGACGCTGAGATGCGGCGCCAGCAGCAAGATCCCGGTGAGGTGGATCGACGCATTCGTCAGCATCTCAAGCAGCATCCGCGCGGGGCGGATGTTCGGTGAGGAGCACGTTGCCAAGATGAGCCACCTCCGTTGGCCCGCGCATTCTTCCCAGCGCATTGGTCCGCGCACCACCCCGGCGCATTGGCCCGCGCACCACCCCAGCGCATTGGCCCGCGGACGCGTCCCTGCGCTATCCGCAGCGCACATCCACCACTCCGTCTGTCAGCCACGCGCGGCTTCCGGACCCGATTCGGTGCAGCGCGATTGAATGTCGGCAAGTTTTTGCGCATCAGACGGCCGCAAGATGCTTCAGCTGCAGCACACAAGTCACTTCGTTTCGGTATTGTCCGTTGGCGTTGGGGTCGCCGCGTTAGCCTGCTCGGGGTCGGGTTCCGGGGGCGGCAGCGGCGCATCTGCGGGCACGGGAACCAGCACCGGCACGGGCGCAACTGCCGGTAGCGGCGCCGGCGCGGGCACGGGCGGAGCGGCGGGGGCAGGCGGCGGCCTTGGCGGTGCTGCGGGCTCGGGTGCAAGTGCCGGAGCGGGCGCGAGTGCCGGCAGTGGCGCAAGCGCGGGAAGTGGCGGCACGGGTGGCGGCGGCGGCGCCGAAATCTGCAACAACAGCGTGGACGACAACGGCAACGGCTACAAAGACTGCGACGATGCCGCGTGCTTCAGCGATGCCACGTGCATTGCGACGGATCTCTCGAAACAGCAGATGGCGGGATTCACTCTCTGCGGCAAACCCTTCACGTTCAACAGCGCGGACTCTGACGCCGCATGCCAAGACTACGCGCTCTCACCCTTTCCGAACTTCACGTCGAAGTGCCAGTACGCAACCTACAGCGGCACCGTGACCTTCTACTGCGCTCCGAAACCCGCGAACGACGCCATCGGTGTGCGTTGGGTCGTCAAGACCCAAGTGCCCATCGAAACGGTCAATGGCAAGAGCGTCCTCTGGGAAAACCTGGGCGGCGAGTTTCAGTTCCTGAGCGGCGGCGGCTCCAGCACCGGGCAGTTGCACAGCACCTTCGATCACGTCGGCTCTGTGCTCCACGAAGAGTTCGTCGGCTATCACAAGCTCGGCGTGAAATCCGACACCAAGGCCGACTTCCACCAGTGGTTCGCGCTGTGGTCCCTGCTTTCGAATGCGGGCGGCCCGCACGTAGCAGGCGGCTTCGTCGCCCCAATCGACGCAGCACAGCTATTCGGCGGCACTTAGAGCCTAGCTGCGCAGTGGTGTTCACCGCGTCGTCTCTGCCGCAGCGAAACAAGAAATTCTTGGCGCCCCTTGGCGAGCTTGGCGTCTTTCCAAGAAACGCTTCACTTCGACTCGACCTCACGGCCGGCCGCGCGCGGCGCACGAGGCGTGCATCCTATTGGGATAGGCTCTTGGCCCCACGAAAACGCCGCGCGAAGGCCGTAGGCAAGTGCCTCCGCGAACGGGCTTGACGTATTGCAAGACCGCCGAGTGCCTACTTCTTGCGTCGTTTCTGCGGCGTTGGCGTGCGTTTTGCTAGCGCAGTCTTTCGCTTCGCCGACGCCGTCTTTCGCTTCGCCGGCGCAGTCTTTCGTTCTGGTGGGGCAGCCTTTCGCTTTGCTGACGCAGTCTTCAACTTTGCTGGAGCAGTCCTTCGCCTTGGCTTGCCTGGAAGCTGCGTGCTCGCTCCGACACGGGGGGCGCGCTGCACGTGGCGAAGGCGCGCCAAAATCGTGTCCAGTGTGCGAACGACACTATCGTCCTCGACTAGCTCGGCGAGCGCGGTCAACCGAGTTCGGATCCTGCCCACGTCGAGGTCCGCGTGCAGCACTAGGAGCGAAGCCGCATCCTCCACATCCTTGGGTCGGCTCGCGATCAACTTGAAGATCACCAGATCTTCCGCGGCTGCCACCGGCAGCCGTACGTCACCGATTCGTTCGAAAGTGCGTGAGCTGAGCGCCTCCAACTCGAAGCCCGACCACGCGAGGGAGACGTCCAGGTCGATGCCGCTCGGAGTGTGACGCACGAGCAGAATCAGGTTCTCCTGCGCAAAACGCAGGGAATCCGCGATTCGCGGAAGAATGGCGTGCTTTTGGAAGGTATCAAGCAGGGCTTTCGCGCCGACCTGGTCGCCCTGGACAGTGGCGTCGATGTCGAAGGTCAGACGCTGTACTCCGCGGGCAACCAGAGCGATTCCGCCGATGATCATCCAGTTCGCCTTGGACGCATCCAGGGCTGCCGCCAGTGCCGCGAGCGCTGACTCCAGCGAACCTTCAGTCTTTGCGTGCCGCTTTCGCACGCTTTCCAATGCGCGCCCAGCGGCAACGCACCTCCGCTTCCGCTCGTGCCGCGACTTCGTCTCGCGGTGCAGGCCAAACCCCCATCCTTGCGAGCGAATCCAAGGTGGAGAGCAGTACGCGAATGGCAAGCTCCGGCTGCGGACCGCGCTCCGCAACAATCTGGCGCTGACGCGCCGCAGCGCGCTCGTACCCCCGCCGGCGCCGCGCCAGCATCCGTGCCTCATACTCCACCTCGTCAAGATAGCGCGGCAACCTTAGATCAACAACACTCGACTCACGCGTCATGAGATCCGGCCAGTTGACGCCTCATGAAGTTCGCTGGACCTGACGTTCAAGAAGCCGTGGCGCGACGACCCTCGGGAACCCCCGGCTACCCGTCTTCAACCGCGAACACCTCCCCGCCAACCGCCGATGCGAGCGGTGACATCTTCGACTCGCCAATCCAACGGAGGTGCGAACGGCACATCCAAAGTCGCCGCCTCGCCGCGAAATTGTGCATCCCGCCGGCCCGTACCTCCAGTGCCGCCGCGCCCGCGACGTGAGTTTCTCGAAACCGCCGGGTTTCCCGCGCCGTAGGCATGGGAGCCCATGGCCGTTTCCACGCGCGACCCCCTGAACCTGGCCGGGACGGTCCTTGCGCAGAAGTACGAGATTGAGGCAGCGGTCGCCGAGGGGGGCTTCTCGATCGTGTATCGGGCGCACCATCGCATTTGGAAAAAGCCGACTGCCATCAAGGTGTTCAACGCCCTGGCTTTGCCGCCCGGGGAGCTGCGGGATGCGCTGCAGAGCGCGTTCCTGAAAGAAGGCGCGCTGCTGGCAGAGCTGTCGAGCCTTTCCACCAGCATCGTGCAGGCCTGGGACGTTGGCACCCACACAGACGACGAAGGCAGTTGGTTTCCGTATCTGGTATTGGAGTGGCTCCCGGGCCAAGCGCTGGATCATGTGCTGCTTGATCGGGCCCAAGCCGGCATGCCGCCCTTCACATTGGGGCAGTGCATGGGGCTGCTCGGCCCCGTGGCGCATGCCCTTTCGCTGGCGCATGCCCGGGGCATTGCGCACCGAGATCTCAAGCCCGAGAACCTATTCGTGCTTGGTGCGATCGACTCTGAAAGCGCGAGCCTGAAGCTGCTCGACTTTGGTGTGGCCAAGGTCATGGACGAAAAGGTGGTGCGCGCTGCCCTGGCGAAAACCGGGGGAACCATCAAGACCTTCACGCCGGAGTACGGGGCGCCGGAGCAGTTCACGCGCGCCCGCGGCGCGACCGGGCCGTGGACGGACGTGTACCAGCTGGCGCTGGTGATGGTGGAAATGCTGAGCGGTCGGCGTGCGCTCTCTGGGGCGAGCGTTGCGGACCTGGCCGCGTGCTCCGCGGATGCCAGCGCGCGGCCAACACCGAACCAACGCGGCGTGATGCTGCCGGAGCGCGTCGAAGCCGTCTTTGTCAAAGCGCTGGCGGTGCAGCCCGCCCACCGCTTTGCCGACGCGGGCGCCTTTTGGCAAGCGCTGGAGTCGGCTGCGGACGATCGCGCGACGACCCTGGCCTATGCGCTGCCGCCTGCGGCGTCGCACGCGGACGAGCGCGTTAGCGCGCAGATCGACGCATCCCGGAACGCGGTGCTCTCCACGACCGCAGACGCGCCCGCGGGCAGTGTGGCGCCGACCAGTCGCAGGGCCGATCTCACCCAGCCCGGGCGCGCCGCGGCACGCTCCAAGTCACGCCTGCGCACTATTCTGCCAGTCGCTATTTGGCTGTTCGCTCTGCTCGGCTTCGTCGCTGTGGGGCTCGTGCTGTTCCTGTGGCCCAAGGGGCAGGCCGCGGAGCTACGCGCGGCGGCAGCCATCCCGCCGGATCTGTCAGCGCTCGCGACGCGACTGCGCTGCCCGCCGGGCATGGTGAAGATCCCTGCGGGCCAGTTCTTCATGGGCTCCGACCTTGAAGAGGCGACGCCCGCGGAGAAGCCCGCGTTTGCGGTCAAGCTAGACAGCTATTGCATCGACCTCACGGAAGTGACCGTGGAGCAGTACCTGCAGTGCTCCGAAGCGGGGAACTGCAAGCGACCGGGAACCAGCGTGCGCTGGCCGGAGATCACGCCCAAGCAAAAACAGGTGTACTCACAAGCTTGCAACGCTGGGGATCCAAGCCGCAAGCAGCATCCCATCAACTGCGTGGACTTCTTCATGGCCGAACGCTACTGCGAGATGCGCGGCGCGCGACTGCCCACCGAAGCCGAGTGGGAGTACGCCACGCGCGGTCCTGACGGGCGCGTGTATCCCTGGGGCGACGAAACACCGACTCCGGCGCATCTCAACGCGTGCGGGACCGAGTGTGTGGCTTGGGGCGAGAAGCGGGGCGAGGCCGCGTTTGCGCTCTACGACGCCGACGATGGCTTTGCGACCACGGCGCCCGTCGGATCGTTTCCGAAGGGCAACTCCCGCTTCGGACTGCAAGACGTCGCCGGCAATGTCTGGGAGTGGGTAGCTGACTGGCACGGCCCCTACACCGCATCAGAAAAGAACAATCCCGAGGGGCCGCGGGAAGGTGAACGCAAGGTGATCCGCGGCGGAGCCTTCAACGGCAGCCAAGCGGGCTGGCTGCGCCCGAGCTTTCGCTATGCTCAGGAGCCGAGCGCGCTTTCCCACGGCATTGGCTTTCGCTGTGCGCGCAATTTTGGCAATTGAGGCCCGGCGCGGGAAGCATCGCCCAGCACGAATAGAGCAGCGACCCAAACCCAAAAACCAAATCAATGCGCGTGGGTTTCGTAAACAAACACGTCGAGAATACTGCGTAGCCCTGTGATCGAGTCGCGTTGCTTCGGTGAACCGCGGGCCACCAGATCGCTGCGCTCTTCAAAGTCCTTTGTCCACGCATAGGCGGACACGCGGCCGGTCACCCGGTCCAAGGTCAGGTTGAGCTCTGGGGTGCGTGCGGAGACCATGCCCAGCGGATCTTTGCGTCGCTGCTTGGCCTCACTGATGTACATCTGTCCGAAGATCAGCTGCGGGCGCAGGGTGCGACCCGTGGAGATCTCCGGAATCAACGAAAAGCCGCGTACGACCATGGGCGCTTTGCGGCGAACGACGTTCGCCAGGGTCGGCATGATGTCCATGGTGGAGCACAGGCCCGTGAGCTTCCGTGGCTGGATGAATTTCGCATTGAAAGCTAGTGGCACGTGCAGAACGACGGAGGACAGATCGTAGCCGTAACCGGCGTTCGCGTGGCGCGGTAGATCAAAACCCACGCCGTGGTCGGCGCTCAGCACGACCAGGGCCTGCCCCGAGAGTTCGTTCTCGATGCCCGCGAGCAAGCGTCCCACGTGGCCATCGGTGTAGGACAGTTCTGCGTCGTAGCGATCTGCGGGCTCGTCGCCGTAACGGGGACCGTCCGGAGGATCCGTGATGGGCGAGTGCAGATCGTAGTAGTGCACCCACAGGAACAGAGGACGATCGTCGCGGGCGCGGAGCGCTTGCAACGCGGCGTCGGTGACACGGTCGGCATTCAGGCTATTGGCGTCGGACCAGCCTTTTCCGGGAGTCTCATCGATGTGCTCGAAGCCTTGGGTGATGCCTTTCCAGTGTCCTGGGCCGAAGTAATATTGCGGGACTACGGCGCTGGTTTTGTAGCCTGATTCTTTGAGTACTTCGGCGAGGGTGACGTTTTCGTCCTGGATCGGAAAGGGCTGACGTCCAGTCGGGTCCCGCGCGATTTCCGAGTCGAAGCGTGAAGTGAAGAGGCTGGGAAAGGATAGGCGTGTGGAGGGGCCTTGGCTGAAACAGTTTTCGAATACGGCGCTCTGTTTCAGGAAAGCGTCGATCTTTGGTGCCGGGTCGCGTTTGGCGCCGAAGCTGGCCAAGTGTTTTGGCGCAAATGCATCCAGAGTGATCAACACAATGGGGGGTCTTGCCGGGAGCTCGGCGGGCACCGGATGATCGAAGCGGCCTCGGATGTCTTTTAGCTCTCGAGTGGAGAGGTCTTCGCCGTCGCAGTTTTCATCGATGCCGTTGCCGGGGATGTCCACGGCGCCGGCGTAGACTTTCGGGTTGTTCGGATCGCAATCCCGACCGCCGAAGCCATTCAGGTGTCCATCCCGATCGAAATCCAAGAGAAACACCACCAAAGTGTGTCCAAGCCTGGCTAGATGCACGCTGCGACTCATGGCGTCGAGAGCGCCGCCGGATTCCGGTCCGAGCTTCGCGCCGGACACCAGCCCCACGCCCAGCACGACCAGCCAGATCCCACGCAGGGCCCAGCGCATGGCGGCGATGCGTCCCACCAGCGCCAACAGCACAACCAAGACGAGGGCGCCGCAAAGCGTGACGAGTCCAAAGGCCAAATGATGAAACGGCAGGTACGGCAACGCGAAGCGCAGCAAGTACGCGCCCACGCCCATCGCGATCAGAAGCAAAAGCACGATCCACGCGACGACGCGCCGCGGCGTGCGCACCACGACGCCAAGAACGGGGATGCGCCCAAAGTGGTGCACGAGAAACCGCATCCATGCGGCCAATGCGCGCCACAAGATCAGACCCGCGATGACGAAGCCGATGTGGGCGGCGCCGATGACCAAGGCCGCGTTCGTGGCGCGCACAATTAGAAGGATGACTTCCCGCGAGACGACTACGGAGCTTGTCACGGCAGCCGCCGTCATCAGCAAAGCGCTGAGCAGGGTCGCGCTGCGTCGCGTGCGAAGTTCGGGGTCGGTCGTCGACAGCCACGCCCAACTGCCCCGGGCGGCGCCGAGCAGAAGTACCCAAAACCGCGACACGGGTTCGCGAGTCAAGGTCGCCCAGATCAGGGCCAAGGGCGCCGCGGCGAGGGCTGCAACCAGCGCCGAGAGAAATAGCCCCGCAACTGCGCCGGACCAGAACTGTGCGTCGATGACCGCGTAGCGCGCCAAGCTGATTTCGTCGTACAGCCACGCACACAGGGCGAGGCATTGCGTGAAGCCAAGGACGCTCAGGGCGGCGGACAGGCGCGTCGGAGCCGGCGCGACGGGCGCTGCCGCGGAAGTGGGGTGCGCCCCGGTGCCCGGCTCGGCGGCCGCCGTGTTCCCTGGGGGAATGCCGGCGTCAGATTGGCCGTCGGTCATGGGCAGCGCCGACCATTACGCGGCCCGATGTGCTCGGGCAAGGGAGAACCGGCCCGCCCGGCGCTGACTGCGGCTTCCACTGCGGCAATGCTCTGGTATCGTGCCCGCCGCATGGCCGGTCGCCCGCCCGCAGAAGGCGAAAACACGCTGATTGTCACGCCCACTTACAACGAGCGTTACAACCTGCCCCTCTTCGCCCGCGCGACCCTCGAAGTTGCGCCGCGAGCCCATTTGCTGATCGTGGACGACGCCTCGCCCGACGGCACGGGCCGCGTGGCTGACGAGCTCGCGGCGGGAGACGAACGCATCTCCGTCCTGCACCGTGCAGGCAAGCTGGGCTTGGGTACGGCGTACATCGAAGGCTTCGGAGTCGGCCTGGACAAAGACTTCAACTACTTCGTCGAGATGGACACCGATCTGTCCCATGATCCGAACTACCTGCCCGGCTTCTTTGAAGCCTTTGCCGATGGTGCCGATGTCGTGATCGGATCCCGTAACGTTCCCGGCGGCGGCGTCGAAGGTTGGGGACTTGGACGCCATGTCTTGTCCAAAGGCGGGTCGCTGTACGCGCGCAGCATTCTGGGCGTGAAGGTGCGGGACCTCACCAGTGGCTACAAAGGCTACACGCGTCGCGCGCTGGAGAGCATCGACCTTTCCAGCATCGACTCCAACGGCTACTCGTTCCAGATTGAAACGACCTTCCGCGCGCTCCGTCGCGGCATGCGCGTTGCCGAAGTGCCCATCGTGTTCGTGGATCGCCGGGCCGGCGAGAGCAAGATGAGTCGGAAGATCTTTGCCGAAGCGGTGATGATGGTGTGGAAGTTGCGCTTGTCCGCGTTGCGCGGCGAGATCTGAGTCGTGCCCTTGCCGAAGGCCCGCGCCCGCTGGGAACTGCTGCTCGCTGCGGTGGTGCTCGCGGTCCTCAGCTACAGCACGATGTACCCGGGCATCACCTCGCCCAACGAGCGCTCACGTTTGTACTTGGCGGTTTCCCTGGTCGATTCGGGCAGTCTCAGCATCGACGCGCCGGTGCGCCGCTATGGCCACATCCTCGACACGGCGTCGTTTCAGGGCCACCTGTACTCGGACAAAGCACCGGGCTCGAGCTTCTTGGCGGCGGGCGTGTACGCCGTTGCGAAGAAGGTTGCTGCGCCGGAGACGTTGGGTATCGCGGCGCTACTCAACTGGATGCGGCGGGGCTTGATGGTGCCCCTGGGGCTGCTGGGGTTCGTGCTGCTGCGCAGCCTGCTTCGGCGCACCGGCGTGGTGCAGTCGGTGATCGATCTCTGTTCTATCGGCTGGATCTTGGGCAGCGCCGCGTTCCACTACAGCACGGCCTTCTTCGGACATCAGATCGTCGCGGTGGCGTTGCTGCTGGCGCTGCGCATGGCGCTGGCCGCGGAGGACTGCGCCCGGGCGCGCTGGCTGCGCACGGCGCTCTTGGCGGCCGCTTCGGGAGCGGCCGCGGGCATGGCTGGGCTCACCGAGTACCAGGCCGGCATTCCCGCAGCGCTGCTGACGTTGTACTTGCTGAGCGGGCGTCTGAGGCGCAGCCCCGCAGCGTTGATCGGATTTTTCTTGGGCGCGGCGCCGTTCGTGGCGCTGCTTGCCTGGTACAACACCCGTGCTTTCGGAGGGCCCCTTGAGCTTTCGTACCACCATCTGACCAACCCCAGCCTGCACGAGATCCACACCCAGGGCATTGGTGGCATCACCGTTCCACAGTGGGAGAGCTTCCACGGCGGCGTATTGAGTTTGCACCGCGGGCTGTTGGGCTCGAGTCCCATGTTTGTCTTCGCGTTGCCGGGGATCGTTGCCTTGTGGCGCGCGCGTGGGCCGCGGCTGTGCCTCCTGCTCACTTCGGCGTCGCTTTACTACCTGCTCTTCATTTCCAGCTCGAATATGTGGTTTGCGGGCTGGGGCTTCGGCCCGCGGCTGCTGGTGCCGGCGCTTGGCTGGATGTGCGTGCTGGTAGCGCATGGCGCGCAGAGCGTGATGCGATGGTCCGTCGCGGATGGGCTGCTGCGCGGGGTAGTGCTGGTGGGTGTGTTGGTGTGTCAGGCCGTGCATGTGTTCTTTCCCGAACCGCCGGAGACCACCGAAAACCCACTGGCTGACGTCGTGTTAGTGCTGTTTCGGGCCGGGCTCGTCGCGCCCAACCTGGCTCGGGAGGCACTGGGCGATCTGTGGAGCTTGGTTCCCCTCGTGCTCTTGCTTGCATTGCTGCTGGGCTTCTTGCTGTTTCGTCGCGTGCCGCCCCGGAGTGCGCTCAAGAAGATTGCCGTGCCTATCATCGCGCTGTCGCTGTTGCCGGTGTTCTTCGGGATCGTGCGCGCGCAGGGGCCTTCATGGTCTGAGGGGGAGCGCAGCGACTTCGTGCGCTTTGTGCGGCGGGTCGATACGGGGCGTGCCAAACACTGACCAAGCGCTTGCGCTCTTGGCCGGGGCAGAGCATCGTCAGCGCCATGCCCGCCGCAGGGGAGAGCCCACGCACGCTGCGCACACGGATCCACGAAGCCATCTTGCTGCGGGGCGCCGAATCCCGCGCGGCGGCTTTGCCGGAAGCCACGACCGCGGAGCTGGCACAGCTGGCGGCATCCGCGCAAAGCCGCTTTCGTGCAGCGCGGGCGCTGCGTGACGCGGGTGAGCACGGGGCGGCTGCGACGCTGTATCGGGAAGTCGCGCGGCATCTGATCGCGGCATTCCTGTCGTTCCACAAACGGGGATCCGACGCGCCTCTGGAGGCGTTCCAGAATGGCGTGGAAGCCGGAGATTTCGCCGGATTCTCGCCCCAAGACCTGGAACCCGGCGCTCAGCTACGTCGCGCCTTGGATCTAGCGGCCGCAGCGGACACGCTCTTCATCGACGCGCTGAGCACAGCGGACGCTCGCGCGGCCCTGGACGCCGTGGATGCCGCCCTCAGCCGCATCGGAAGCGCCATCGAAGCGCGCACGGTGCAGCAAATCCGCCGAACCCGCTACGGGCGCATTTTGGGTTTGTTTTTTTTGGTTGTGATGGCCCTTGGAGTCATCGGCTACGCGCTGCTCGCTCCCAACAACATTGCGCGCGGGCAGCCCGTCATCGCGGACAGCTATTGGCCAGGCAGCGCGCGGGCCGACGCGCTGGTCAACGGCAAGAACGAATCGCCCTGGGCGTCCGCAACCGCGCGGAACGGCAAAGCCTGGTTCCGCATTGACCTTGGCTCTGCGCAGCGCATCCGCGGCGCGCTCGTCGTCAATCGCAAGGACGACTACGCCAACGTCAATCAGGGCATCGTGATCGAGGTGTCCGACGACGACCGCGACTTCAAAGAAGTTGCGCGCTCCGACAAGAGCAAGGGCCCCGGCGAAAGCTGGCGCTTCCGCAGCATCGACACCACCGCGCGCTACGTGCGCGTGCGCCGCCTCGCCGGCGAGGGCGGGTTTGCGTTGAGCGAGATCGAGATTTACGGCGGCTGATCTTCGGCTGCACGCTCCAGATTTCGCAAGTTCTGGCTCCACGCTGGGGCCGGCTCTGCTGCAGACGGGCCGCAGGGTGCGGCTGGCGTGCGGTTTGCGCTTTCTACTGGCACGCACTCGGTCGTTGGTTTCGACCTGTCAGGTTCTTTCGGACCCTACGACACGCGGTTCTGCGGGACCCTCGACGTGGACTGCACAAACGACCGCGTCGAGTACGACGTCGCGATCTGGGTCAACACCGGCGCGTTCTTCGAACACCGCTTCGACAATGGCATTCTGATTCGCCCAACCCTAGGTCGCGCCTGGTTGGTCAACCCGGACGCAGCGTCCTGCACGAAGCCCGACCAGGTCCGCTGCGAAAGCCGCAGCGACGCGCTCCTGTTCGCATCGCTCACTATCGGCGCCTGGAAACTTTGACGGAGGTCGACTCGCGCATCCAGGCCAATGTCGCTCGAACTCGCCCACTGCAAGCCTCAGCCGTTGCCGCTGGTGTCGCCTGCGGCGACGGAGCTTGCGCCAGTGGTTCGCTGGGCGCGTGCACGGCAGACCCAACGAGAAGCGACCGCCGCCAGACTAGCTCGAACTCGCGGCGATAGCTGCTCGAAGCTGTTCTTCGGTCGTCCACACGTTGCCGCATTCGCCACACCCCCAGAATGAAGCGCCATCAGGCTTCAGACCCGCGTCCATGTACACTACCACGCCACTGCAGGCTCCCATCGGACCAGGGCACGGATAGTCTTTGGTCTTTTCGGTCAGGGTCTCCGCCGTGAACTTGATGCCGTGCCCGGTTCCGCAAAGCGGGCAGTCGTACATGGCGAGCGGCAGGCCCCGCGACCGTGCGGTTTCGATCCACTTTCGCTGCTCCGGCGACGCATCAAAGGTGGTGTTTTTCGTGTCGCAATTGAGTTTCATGTTGGCTCCGGGATTGAGCACCACGCCTGCGACCTCAGTCTCGCGACGCAGCTTCGGCGGCGGTTTTTTCACGAAAGTACTCCTCCAGACGGGTTTCCGCCTTTTCACCGAACAAGATCTCGGCCACTTCGCGTAGGCCAGTGGAGTTCTTGATGTCTTCGTCCGAAACCACGAGGTCGATCTTCGAGCGCCGACGCATGAAGTCGTCAAGCTTGACGATCATCTCGTGCTCGGCAGCGTTGTGAAGCTCGGCGCGCAGGTAGTCCGTCGACCCCATGATGTCCTCGCCCATCCTGGGATCGGCGCGGACCGCCTCCAGCAGATCGAAGGCGCGGCGGCCGTAGCGACGCCATAAGCGATCGCTGAGGGGTTCGGTGTCCGGCTTGCTGCGTAGACCGTCCAGCTTCATCAGCCGCGCTTGGCGGTAGAACTCCACGCGCGTGGCCGGTGCCGGCTCCCCGAACCAATTGGCCAGGTCGGGCTCCAACGGGACGCCCAACCGTTCCACTTGCGCGGCTACCTCTTCGCCAACATTCAGGCAGTCCGTCAGTTTGCCCCCGAAGATGGTGACGACCTTGCGCTCGGCGTCGCTTTCGATCTCGTGCTTGCGGCTCAGAGACGTCCAATCCACGTTCAGGTGATCGCTGCCCTCACGGCGCACGACGAGGGGGCGCACTCCGGATCGCTCCGCGATGATGTCTTTCTTGGAGAGCGGCTGCTTGAGATCCAAGCGTTGGTTGATTTGCTCCAACAAAAACGCACGGTCGTCGTCGTCTACCCGGGTGAACGGCGTATCCACCCGGGTGTCCGTGGTGCCAATCACCGAACGTCGTCCCATGGGGATTACATAGAACAGGCGCTGCGTGTCGTCGAAAAACGCCAGCACGCGATCGTGGCGCGTGGTCGTCAAGCGAGGCACGACTAGGTGGATGCCCTTCGAGTAGACGATGCGATGCTCCGTGCGCACATCCCACAAACCATTCACTTCGTCGGCGAAGGGGCCGGCGGCGTTTACCAGGATACGTGCAGAAGCGTTGAAGGTCTGGCCGCTGTCCAGGTCGCGTAGGGTCGCAAGCCAACGGTCGTCAGTGCGCTGTGCCGAGAGCAATTCGACGTAGTTGGCCACGGCGGCTCCAGCGTCCAAAGCCGAGCGCACGAAGGAAAAGACGAAGCGCGAATCGTTGTCGATGAGGTAGGCGTCTTGGTACTGAATGCCACCGCGCAAGGTGTCCGTCTTGATGACCGGCTCCTCCGCCTTCACGCCGGCGGCGCTGAACAGTTTCGGAGCGCCGGTGCCAAACAGGCCAATCACCCAGTATGCCGTGGCGCCGAGAGCGGCAAACCACGGCGCGTAGGGCGCAGAGCGATCCAACGCCGCCAAGAAACCGATCTCCTTGATGTTGTCGGGGTACGCTTGCATCAGGCGGTTGCGGGAGCGACACAAACCAAAGACGAGGGGCAGCTCGTAGCCCTCCAGATACTTGAAGCCGCCCCACACCAGGTTGGAGGACTCTTGGCTGGTGAAGTGCCCAAAGTCGCCGCGGTCGATCAACCCCACGGACGCCCCCCGCCCAGCGAGCGCTGCTGCTGACACGGCGCCATTGATCCCGGCGCCGACGATCAACACGTCGAACAGGCCACTTTGCAGCGCGGCAAGCTTCGTCTTGCGAAGAGTCACGGCGGCAATCTCGCAGAACCCACCGCGCTCGCCAACGCCCAAACCGGGTGCGCCGAAAACCGCCCCAGGAACGCGGCCACAGTTACGGTGCCTTTGCCGTTGATCGGGCAGCGTGCACACGCTGCCCTGCGGGCAGCGCCCGGGACCGTCAGCGTGACGCAGCTACTGCGGGAGGCTGCCTGCGCGCGGCCAGGGTCGGGATCCCTTGCGTCGCTGCGACAGCGAGGCGAGAAAAGCGTGAACGTTGCTCGGAGTGGCGCACCACATAGCATCGTTGTGGTGCCGAATCGGATAGTTCAGCTCGATGCCGGGGACCAGCGCCCCGGGCGCCCCCAGCAGGCCAAAGGAGTCATATCCATGTACCGACGCGTGGTCGCGCTTCTCACAGCGCTGTCATTTGCACTATTTGCGGCTTGCGGCGGGGACGGAGGCGGCGGGCAGGGTGGAGCTGCGGGGGGCGGACCGCTGGACGGCGGTGCGGCAACTGGGGGCACTTGGGGGTCGGGCGGCGACGGAGGCGGAACCGACGCCGGTGGTACGGGGGGCACGACGGGAAACTGCGCCCATGCCGTCTGCGATTTCGGCGGCCCGCTGACCCCAGGTTGCGATCCGTGTGTCACGCAGGTGTGCGCCGCAGATGCGATTTGCTGCAATTCGACCTGGGACGGTCAGTGCATCCAGCTTGCCAACCAACTCTGCAAGGCGGGCTGCACGGTGACCGGAAGCGGCGGGTTCGGGAATACAGGCGGCTTTGGGGCAACAGGCGGCTTCGGGGCTACGGGCGGGTCCGGCGGCGGCGGCGGGTGCAGCCAGGCGACCTGCGACGGCTGCTGCGACGCTGGCGGCAAGTGCGTGAGCACCACGCTTCAGAATAAGACGATCTGTGGGGAGAAAGGCGGCAGCTGCGTGGATTGCAGCGCTAACGGTAGCGTCTGCAGCGGTGGTCGCTGTACCGAATGCAAGCCGAAGTGCGACGGTAAGAAGTGCGGCGATGCCGACGGCTGCGGAGGCGTATGCAGCGCGGAATGTCCCACGGGAGAATTCTGCGGTGTTGGGCACAGCGGACAAGTAGCCGCGTGTTTGAAGTGCGGACCGTCTACTTGTCCGTTCGGCTGTTGCTCCACGGAAGGTAAGTGCCAGGTTGGCAACAAGCGCACGACCTGTGGGAGCAACGGCGGCCTCTGCGCCAACTGCGGGGCCCAAGCGTGCAATGACACAAATCCAGGGTGGGGGCAGCCGAACTACAGCTGCGGCCCCTGCGGCGCGTCGTGCCCCTCTTCGTCGCCAAGCTCTCCGCAGTGTGCTGGCGACGGCTGTGGCAAGTTGTGCCCCAATGCCGCCTGCGACCAGAAGTACGGACCCCTAACCTGCAGCGTCCAGGCCGACGGAGGCGCGCAATGCGTCAGCCCCACCGTCGACCAGTACTGCGATTCCTTTTCATGCGCCAGCGGCTGCTGCGACTACTCCGGTGGTGGCTTTGGCAAATGTTTGCCGGGCTTTCTCCCCAGCCAATGCGGCTCGGACGCGGTGCTGTGCGTCGACTGCGTTTCCAAGGGTGGGACCTGCAGTACAGTCACCCAAACTTGTTCGTCCTGCGCGCCGAGTTGCACGGGCAAACCCTGCGGCTCCCCAGACGGCTGCGGCAGCCGGTGCAAAGGCAAAGACGGCGCTGTGTGCCCCGGCTCTCCCCCAGGAGTAGCCTGCAGCGACAACGCTGCTTGTGAATGCGCAACTTCAGGGCATGCCATCTGTTTCAACTCAGTCACCAAGAAAAACGAATGCCGCGACACACTCGGTGACGCCAACAACTGCGGCGGCTGCGACATCAAGTGTCCAGCCAACTCAAAATGCACCAACGGTAGCTGTGAGTGCCCTGCCGGATCGCTATTTTGCGTGGATCACAAGGACAAGTCGCAGCCGGGGGTTTGCACGAACCTAGCAAGCGACCCCAAGAATTGCGGCTGGTGCACCCAGGCATGCCCAGGCGCGTGCACCGAGGGTGTCTGCGACCTATGCCCCAGCGGCAAGACCGCGTGCAGTTCGCCCACGCTCGGCTGCTACGATCTGAAAAGCGACGCTAGCAACTGTGGAAAATGTGGGACGGCTTGCCCCTCGGGTGTCGCCTGCGTCGCCGGCGCCTGCGCGTGTCCAAGCGGACTGGTCTCTTGCAACGGCAAGTGTAGTGACACCAAGACAGACGCTGCCAACTGCGGTGGTTGCGGCATTAAATGTCCGAACGGAGTGGCTTGTTCCGCTGGCACGTGCCAATGCCCCGGAGGCACCACTTTCTGCGGCAACACCTGTACAAACACCGACGTCGACCCGAACCACTGTGGGCAGTGCAATACCGTGTGTGTATTCTCCTGCAGTGCAGGGAAGTGCCAGTAGTCTGCGATGGGCCCCGGGGCGCTGTCGCCTGGCGCGACGAAGCCAAACTCGACCTCAACTTGAAACCCAATTCACCGGTCTTCGGCATTCTGGGTTTCGAGAAGATCCCCTTTGACACGATCGGGGTCCAGCCCTGAGTTGGTGCGCGGTTGCGCGCAACGCTCTGTTGCACAACCATGCTCGGCCATGGACGACGAGTGGGAGCCACCGAAGGGAGTCGGATGCCTGGGACGGACTGGGAATCTGCTTCGTGCCGGCGGGCGTGGTCTCGAGACCAGAGTTGGGAGGTTCCTTCCGTTGCTGCTTCTGATGCCACTCGTGCTTGCAAGTTGCCGCAATTCCAAGCCGAGCCATGCCGATGCGCCGCCGGAGGCCGCCATGAGTGCCAAAGAAATCGATACCAGCGGGCTCGCCGTTGCGGGGGACACACGGCTTCAGATCCAAATCGAAATCACAGACGAAGTGAAGATGGAGCGCATCCCGATGCGCACAGCACGCCTGCACTTCAAGAACCTGACGCAACAGCCACTGCGTATCTACCTGCCCGCACCCGACGCCTTTCGCTGGGGCATCAGCGGTATCGTGATGAAACCATCGAACGGCCCGCCCCTGCTGGTCCCGACTCCGCGTCCGCACGGCTACGTGATCAGCGAGAAAGACTTTCATCTCCTCGCGCCCGGCGAGGAACGCGTGTTCACCCAGAGCTTCAGCCTCGACCCAATGCAACGCGGCGCAGGCACAGCCACGGCGCGCCTGCCCGGCTTTGAAGCGGGCGCCAAAGTGGCCGTACGTTGGACATACGAAAACGCCAGCCGGCGCTGGGCCGGCGGCGTGCAAACCCTGGACGGCCCCACCCGGACGCTATTCGACGGCGGCGACATCCCGCACATCTGGACGGGCAAGCTCAACGTCGAAACGCAGTGGACGGTGCCCTAGTCCGGTTGCAGCTGAGGGGCCGTTCGTGACGGGCTCAATTGAGGCCGTAGCCAAGCGCCTACGGCGGCTGACTCTCGGATTGTCCGGGGCGGGCGGAACGCGGCGGGCCGGCGTCGACCATGGTGACCGATTCCGGATCGGCGGTCGGCGCCGGGCGGCCCAGGCCCCCCCCCGCCCGGGGCCCGGCCCCCCGGGCGCTGGCCCGCGGGGGGCGGGGGGGCCC
>CALMUT010000130.1 GCA_937872925.1 uncultured Myxococcales bacterium
GCCGGACGCCAGCTGCTGGCGCGCCTCCGGGGCGAGGGTGTGGTTGCCTTGGAACAGCACGAGAGACACGTCCGCACCCTGGGCCTGCAGCTGCCTCGCGATGTCCTCGGCTGCGCCCGCGGGCAACACCCCGTCGCCGCGGCCGTGAGTGATCAAGAAGCGCGTCGTCGCGACCGCGCCGATGGACTGCGACCAGTCCACACCGCGAATGCGACCTCCCGAGAGCATCGCGACGCCGTAGAGGCGCGGCTGGAAGCTCATCCCCACGTCTAGGGCCAACATCGCGCCCTGAGAAAAGCCTCCCAAGATAATGCGCTCTGCTGGCGTGCCGTCTTCGATGATTTCGTGCAGCAGTGCCGCGACTCCCTTGCGCGCCTCTTGCAAGTCGGCGGCACTGTCGTACCAAGCCTTACCCAGTCCGGCCCGCGTGATCCCCGCGGGCAGCAGCACGCGCGCGTTGGCGAGCTTGGAGAGCTGCAGCACTTCCTCGCCCAAACCTTCCAAGTCGTCCGCGGGTGCGCCGTAGCCGTGCAAGAGCACCAACGTGGGCGCGCCATCTCCGCCCGCGCCAACTTGCGCCACGGCCAGACCACCGATCCTGCGCGGCCGCCACCACAGGTAGCCAGCGCCGAGGACCAATGCGCCCCCGCCGAGCACAAGCGCGCGACGCGACAGCACGAAGGACGAAGCCGGCGCCCCAAGGGGCGGCGGAGGCGGGGGAAAAGACCGCGGAATTGCGGAGCGCTGTGGCGCAGGCAGCGGCGCTACGACGTCGAGCTCAAGACCACTGCCCCCGACGTGCGGCGGCGGCGATGGGCCCGGCCCTGCCAGCGGCGCTCCGGAAAGCGGGCTCGCTGGCGCGACCGACGACACCCCCGGCGCCGGCGCTGGCGCGACCGACGACACCCCCGGCGCCGGCGCTGGTGCGACCGCCGGCGCGCTGGCCTGCACCACGACTTCCGCGCCCAGAGCGCGCAGCGCACGCTCCAGCTCCGTGGTCGCCGCCGGATCCAGATTGCGCGCCAGCACCGTTGGCGCAGAGCGCAGCAAGCGCCGAGCTTGCGCCAGTTCGACGCCGCACAGCTCACCGATGCGAAACGCCGCGTTCTCGCTTTGGTCCGCGAAGCTCAACACACACACATCACGCCGCACCGAACAACCATGCCATAGGATCACGCCGCAGGGCGCCCATCTGCTTCGCGACCCTCTCAGGATCCGCATTGGCGATGCGATGCGCACACCGCCGTGCACGCATCCCGGGCCGCGCGCGCCCCTCGGCTACTTACACCCCGTGACGATTTGCCAAGATTTTCCACCGGCGTCGGGGACAGGCTCGCATGCCGCGACGAGCCAGTCGCTGGTTCCGGCGCAGAGGTAGCCACACGGCGACAGGGTGCCGCCGAAGGGCGCTGAAAAGCACGGCTCCCCTTGGGCTGGCGCGGTGGCCGGGCACGGCGAAGGCGGATTGACTTTCGCCTGGTTGCTCCATGTGCCCGAGGCTCCGCAATACAAGTAGGTGCCCGGGCAGGAATCGTAGGGTGAACAAGGTTTGGACTCGACCGACCAGCTGTAGCCCGACGTGGGGCAGGACAGCACGAAGGTCTGCGGGCCGCTCTGACAATTCACCGTGTAGCTGCAGCCCGTCGCGGGGCCTTGGCATAGGTAGTGTGTTGGCAAGGTCGGCGGACACGGGACGCTCGCGTCCGTCGCGCCCGAGCCGCCACTGCCACTCGCGCCGCCGCTGCCACTCGCGCCGCCACTGCCACTTGTGCCACCGGTTGCGCCCGCGCCGCCGCTGCCACTCGCGCCGCCGCTGCCACTCGCGCCGCCACTTGCGCCTGAGCCACTGCTGCCGCCGCTTGCCCCATCGGACGTCGTGTCTCCACAGCCGCCAAGTGCCGAGGCTGCGGCGAAGGTCACGACGAAGGGGACTTGGAGTCGCTTCCGCGCGGGCGGCATCCCTCGATGCTAGCACCACGCCCGCCCCGCGTCCCACACCCTCTGGAGGCGTGCGGCACCGCCGCGTCGGGACGCGACCCAAATCCCCAATGCAAACTACTGCGCGGCTGCGACGGATTCTGTCTCGTTCAAGCGTGCGAGCAACCGTGCTCCGCTTGAGGTCATTTCGTCGAGCAGGAAGCGACAGCGGGGCTCGCAGCGATCGAGGTAGCGATCGAGCACGGCGCCGCGTTCCGGGTGCTGCTGCGACTGTTCGAGCAGGCGCTCACAGATGGCCTCGTCGGCCAAGATACGGGCCAGGCGTTCGGCGTGAAGCATGGCCAGGGCAAAGTCGCGCTTGGGGTCCCAGTTCTTGAATAGCGCGCGGGTCCACTCGGACACGGGCTTGCCGGACAGACCACGCACCTTCGCACCGGCGGTGCGTGTGAGCAAATGTTGCTGCGCAGAGAGGGCGAGCAGTGAGATCTTCGCGACACGCTTTTCGCGGGGGTCTTTGGCGGAGAGGGAGCGCCAACGGGTCTGGGCGATGCGCTTCACGAAGCCTTGGGGGTTCTTCATGATGCCGCCGAGAGTGTCTTTCATGGCCATCAGCGATTGGATCTGACTGGTGCCCTCGTAGATGGGCATGACCATGGCGTCGCGCAGCAGCTTTTCGGCGCCGTATTCCCGGATGTAGCCCGCGCCACCGAGGATTTGGATCGCGCGGCGCGCCATGTCCACAGCGCGCTCGGACGCGGCGTATTTGAGAAGGGGCGTGACTGCCCGGGCGTTTTCCTGGTGTTCGCTGATGGCGCGTTGCATGCGCTTTTGTTCCAGCTCGCCCTGGGGCAAGCCGCGCATGCGGATCTTGAGCTTTTGCGCCATCTCTTCGTGATAGGCGCCGTACATGGCCAAGGCGCGCAGGCCTTGGATGTCCGTGCGCATCTCGTCTAGGTAGTCCGCGATCATCTCGTGGCGGTCCAGGGTTTTGCCCATGGACACGCGCTCCGCGGCGTAGTCTTTGGCCAGATGGTAGGCGGCTTCGCATAGGCCGATGCTCTCGAACCCCACGCTGAGGCGCGCGTTGTTCATCAGCACGAGCATCTGCTGGAAACCTTCGCCGCGTTTGCCCACCAAATGCGCGGGGGCGCGCTCGAAGGACAGGGCGGCGGTGACGGAGCCATGGTGGCCCATCTTTTCCTCGACGCGATCCAGAGTGACAATCCGACGGCGTCCCTCGGGCGTGTCTTCGTAGGTGGGCACCAGGAACATGGATAGCCCTGCGAGTCCGGACATCGGGTCGTTGGGGTCGCCGGGCTTTTCCGTGCGGGCGATCACGAAGTGGTACTTGCCGTGGCCGGAGGTGATAAAGATCTTCTGTCCGGTGAGAAACCAGTCGCCGGCTTCGTCTTGCTCCGCGAAGGCGCGCAGGGCGGCCATGTCGCTGCCGGCGTGGGGCTCCGTGATGTCCATGCAGCCCCAGGCATTGCCTTGGCGGATGTCTTCGATGTAGTCCGCAAAGCGCGTTTCGGTGATGGCGCCGGTTTCTGGGTCGAAGGTGGTGCTGCCCTCTCGGGTACTGAGCAGGAGCATCGCCAGAGCCATGCCGCCGTGAAAGCCGTGGTGTGCCATCACGGAAACGTCCGCCCGCGCGAAGAGCTCGACGTTGACCAAATACAGCAAAAACGGCGCGTTCAAGCCGCCCAGCTCCCGCGGCATGCACAAGCCGTGCAACTCAAGCTCTTTGATCTGCTCCATGATGCGATCCATGGCCGCGGGCTGAACGGCCTCGCCGTCTTTCATGTGAACGCCTTCGGCGTCGATAGCAAGGGCGTGCGGTGCCACCTGCTCGGCCACGAACTCGCCGACGCTTGCGGCGATGTCCTGGTACAGCTGCTGAGCCTCGGAGACGGATTCGAAGGCGTGCCCCGCACCGATCGCCACTTCATTGACTCGGATCACCGAGCCCCAGTCGATGCCACGGTCGAGGTAGTACTGCAGGTCCGCGTTGTCTTTGAGAAAGTTGCTCATACTGTCACTCCTAATGCTGCCCCCTCGATAGTCCCCGGTGCGTCAGCCGCTACAAACAACCCCGTCTTAGTCAAGCGCAGCAGCTCCGCGTGCAAGCGCTCGAGGGGGCGACCGTGCTCGCTGCATTTCGGAAGCAACGGGCTGAAGCTCTCTGAAAACACGGAGCCGCACACCAACAAGATGATCGACTGAAACAGATACGCTTCGGCGTCGGCACCGTCGTGAAGTTCTCCGCGCTGTTGCCCGCGCTTTACCGTCTGCGCCAAATGCGCCACGACGGGCGCCACATGCCGCCGCAAGCGCCGTCGCATGTCCTCAGGACGGTCGAGGGCTTCCCGAATGAGCAGCCGCGCGCGATTGGTGTCTTCGGCGAAGAAGGTAACGATCTCGCGAGTGACCGCGTCGAACTGCCCGCGGCCCGCCGTGGCAGCGAGCATCAGCCGCGGCAACGTTTCGCGCCAGCGTTCGAGTAGCTCGTCCAGCACGGCCTGGCGCAACGCGTCTTTGCTCTCGAAGTGGTGCAACAGCGACGGCTTCTTGATGCCCACGGCGTCGGCGATGCTCTGCAGAGAGGTGCCGTCGTAGCCGCGCTCCGCAAAAAGACGCGTGGCGGCCCGCAGGAGCTGTTCCCGCATATCGGAGCTGCGATTTTCGGCGTTTTGCACGATGGGCCGACCGTTCGTATGGCGTTTGCCTACCATTTGGTAGGCTGACTTTCAAGGGCTAGGGCGGTTCCGGGGAAACTCCGGCGTATCTTGGGTGTCGGTGCCTAAGCGTGGCGGCCAGTGGGCGGGTTGAGAACGATGGAGCTTCAGATTTGCGGGAGATGAACCAGCGCGGGGCTCGCAGCCGGATCCTCTGGCTCGCTGTGGGGGCTTCGGCGCTGCTGCACGCGGCGCCGCTGCTCGGCCCGCGGGCAAGCGCTTGGCTGGACAGCCCAAAACGCGAGGGCGCCGACTCAAAAGCGCAGGCCGATCCCGCCGACAAGCCCACGCCCTTCCGCAGTGTTGCGGAAATCGCGGAGGCGCGACGTCGTCTCGTGCACGGCGCGCTGGCTGCGCGCAAGGCCGGCACATTGCGACTGGGGGCGTTTGTGCTGGCCGCGGATGCCTTGGACGCGGAAGAGGCTCGCGTCGAACTCGATTTCGCGGAGGTGCGTCGGCTCTACGACGAGCGCTGCGAGTCACTGCGCGGGGAGCTGCAGAGCCAGCGCGACGTGCCCGCGGCGGTCACGCGTGCGTTCTCGGATCTCGCGTACTCCATGGCCGTCACTCGCATGAGCGACCTGCTCCTGAACAAAGTCGGTGCGTGCGGTCCCTCAACGCAACTCATCGCAACTTGCCTCTACGACGCAAAACAGCGTGCGGGTTTGCAGTTGCGCTTCTGGGGGGGTGTGAACCAGAGCGGCACGACTCACATCACGCCAACCTGGACAGAAGCGGCGCGCGAGATCGATTTGGTCACTGGCCAGCCCGTGGCTGCCGGGGGAGCGCGGCTCGGTCCAACGCAAATCGTCGAAGCCTACGGCCGCGCACACGGGATCCTGCCGAAGCTTCCGGGAACGTCCGCTGCCCCGGATCTGGACGCCGCGGCGACGGCGTCCTTCCACTACCCGCCCAACCCGGCGGTATTCGAGAGCGGCGAAGTGCCGCTCTTTAGCCAGCGCGGCGTGGGCACGCACCCGCGCGACCCACGGGGCGGGCGGGTGGACCGCGCGGGCTATACGGATTTGAGCTTCGCCATCGTCGACGCCGACTTGCTGAGCGCGCTTTCCTTCGGCGCCGTCGCGGCGGGCAGTGCGGAGCGGGTCGAATGCGTGCTGAGTCCACGCGCCCTGGCGCCGCGGGTGGTGGCCCTGGGCACCCGCGCGGGCACCGCAGAGGTGGAGCTCTTGCCAGTGATCTCGCCCCAGGGTCTGAGCGTGCTCGCACGGGCCATTGCCCGCTACGAGGTGGCTGCTCCACGCGTGGAGGCGATCGATGCCTTGGTGGCCGACGCATGCCTGAGTCTTAGCTACGACTGGGCGGCACCCCGCTTCGCTGCCGCAGGCCTGGATGTGATTGCCCGGGAGTCCGCAACCCGCGCCAAAACTCGGCGCGAGAGCGCCATAGAGCGGCATCGCAAGCTTGCGAGCCAGGGCGAGGCAAAGCTCGGGGAACAAGTGCGAACCCATCCCGACCATTGGACATTGGTCGCATTCGAGGCCGGGGCGCGCACGCTACTCGCTCTGGAGACCAGAGCACCGAAAGCAGAACGACCGGGCCCGCTGCCCACGACGGAACTGGAAGCCATGGTCAACGGACAGCAGCGTACTCAAGCGCTGCTCTCGGATCCAACGACCCGCGCTGCTCTCGTCACGGCAAGCACGTCCTTCGACTTGGATCGCCGCATGCACTTCTTGGGCATGTTCGCGTCTTTTCGCATTCTGAACCCCGACGTGCAGCTTCCTCAGCGCGGCTGGCTGCCCGGCGCGCTCGCTGCGTACGACGTCATGCTACGCGCGATGGGCGCGGGGCATTTTGGCTCCGCAGGCTACTTCGATGCTTCTTTGGATGTGCTCCGCGCTGCCGGCGCCACCCCGAAACAGATCGCGGAGCGCGAGAAGCTGCAGCAGGAAGTGAAGCGGCGGCTGCAGCGCGGCGAGCTGGGCAGATTCTGACGACCTTCGCCCGAGAGTCGTTCGGTTGCGCGTTGCGGCGGCCCCCAGAACGCCGTCAGGAGCGCGCAGGTGGCTCCACATCCGCCTCGTGCTCGAGAGCGACCCCTTGGCGCTCGGCGCGGCGAGCTTCTCCGGTGCGGCGCTTTGCGTAGCGCTTCAGGCTGTCTTCGTTGACGAGGCCAACGGGCGGCGCGTCGGCGGGTCGCGGGTTCTTGGAATGCGCGCCGGCCAGCGTCTCTTCGCAGCGTGCTTCGAAGTCCGTGCGCCAAGCCTCAAAGCTCGCGAAGCGTGCGGTCGGATCCGTGCCGTCGAAGAGCACGTGTTTGACGATGGCGTCCCGGGACACGAAGACGGGGGCCAGCTCCGCGGGATCGTAGGCATTGCCGCGGTCGAAAAGCCCGCCGCAGATGGTGCGCAGGCTGCACTGCTTGCAGCCCTCGGCATAGATGTGCCCCCAGCTGGTCTGGCGCACGGTTTGTTTGGCATCCAGGAAGTGCACGATGCGCTCCTCGCCCTTGACGATCTTGCGGGTTTCGGTGCTCGCCCACGCGAACTCGGTCATGTAACAAAGTGGAACGCGCTCGACGCGGAAGGTGCGTCCGGATTTGTGCAGCAGAGAGAGCGCGCGAAACAGCGAGGCCTCGAACTCTGCGAGCCGCGGCGTAAACTCCTCTTGGTTGACCTCAGCACGGCCCATGCTCGGATCCAGGTTGTTCCAAACGAAGTGGCGGATATGCGGGTGGTGCTCGATAAAATAGCGGATGTTTTCGTCCAGGTGGTCCGCGTTCATTCGATTGATGACGCAGTTGATGTTCACATCGATGCCGTAGCGGTGCGCGTTTTCGATGGCGGCGAACGCGCGTTCAAGGGTGGCATCGACTCCGCGGATCTTGGCCTCCACTTCCCGGCGCACGGAGTAGATGGATACGTGCACCAAAGACAAGCCTGATTCGGCCAGGGCGCGGGCGAACTCTGGCTCGGCCAGACGCGTGCCGTTGGTGATCATGCGTACATGCAGCCCCACTTGACGCGCGTACGCCGTGATCCGCGGCAGCTCCGGGTGCAGACTCGGCTCGCCGCCCGTCAAGATCACGCCGAAGTACTCTCGCTTGACGAAATCGTCGACCAGCTCCTTCATGGTCTCGAAGGTGTGCTCGTAGGGCGTCGTCGGGTTGGAACAGAAGCCGCAGAAGTGGTTGCAATGCCGAACCACTTGGATGTAGCCGATGTTGGCCATGGCTAGGGACGCATGGCGAATAGCGCTTGGGTGCGCGGGTCGCGTTTTTCGAGGGTGTCCAGGATGGCGTCGGCCTTCTTGAACAGGGTCGGATCCTGCGCCGCAGCGGCTCGCATCTGCGTGGGGGCCGTCAAAAGGAATGCGTAGGTTTCCGCTTTGTCTTCTTCGACGGCGCTCTTCGCGTACTCCGTGACAAAGCCCGGGCCACCGCTACCGAAACGTGACGCGCTGCCTTCGCGCACGAAACGACCACCAAAGCCGTAGACGAAGTAGCGATCGTTGAGGGCGTCCCACTCAGGGTCGGTCCGCACTTGGTCGTCAGCAGCGTAGTCGATGAAGTGAAACACTTCGTGATGGATCAACCGGCGCAGGAAGGCATCGGGAGCGTCCACGTCCAGGATCAGTGCCTGGTCGACGTTGGGCAGGGAGGGGATCGGCGCGCCCGCTTCTGTGAGCCGCGCGCAGAGCACCACACGCTGCAGGCGGTGTGCCGGCAGAAACCCCGACGGATAGCGCGCGAGTTCTTCCGCGACGATCACCGCGGCGCGCTCCTCCGCCGCCGTGCTCGGTGCTTCTCCCGCCAGTTTTCCGCCAGCGAGATCCAAGGAGAAGGGCTGCGTGACATGGAGCAGCTCCACTCCCGAGCGGCTGACCTGAGGGGCGGCGGGCGCCTGCGACGGCAGCATTCCCTGGCGCAGAAAGCCGTCTCGAACCCGCTCGGCCATTTCCGCGCGCTGCGCAGCATGGGCGGCACGCTCGTCCACGAGGTTCTCGGCGAGCCAGCCGACCATGGGCGTCGCGACCAGGGCGAAAAGCACCGTGACGAGCATGAAGCTGGGCCGCGCTGAGCGTAGATGCGGCTCGCTGCGGGGTTGTCGCCGGATCACTTCAATAATGTAGACCCGGGCCGCGCGAGAGCACAGCGGGCACCCCGGTATTTTGGCCAGATGCGCCGAATGTGGGACAAACACCTACATGCGCGCTGTGCTGCTATTCGTGCCGTTTTTGGCTGTGGGCTGTATTCGCGAACCGGTGCCCGTCGAGGCGCCGCCGCGCCCGAACGTGGCCGGACCGGGCTACCACTGGCCGCCGGACGTGGAGTTCGGGGACCCCGTCGCCAAGGCGACGCCGGGCCCCGCCGCTGCCTTCGCTGCTCCTGCGAGCTACGCGCCCGCGTCGGCCCAGGCTTCCGCCGCGGGCTCCCGGGTTCCGCCTGTGTCGTCCGCGGCGCCGCCCGCTGGGGACGTTTGTGTGTCCCAACTCGGCCAGCTCGGGGTGCCGTTCAGCGTGCTCGACGCGCGCAAGGGTGTGCAAACGCCGGTCGTCGTGACAGGACCGGTCGGGGGCGTGCGCTATGTCGCTGGCGCTGGGCTACCTCTCGAATTGGACTGTCGCATGGCGGTCACGCTGGCAGAGGTCGCCCCAATCTTGGTCAGCCTAGGAGTCACAGACGTTCGCTTCTCCGGCGCCTACGTGTACCGAATGAGTCGCGTGGGGCGTTTGAGTTTGCATGCCTACGGCCTCGCCCTTGATGTGCATGCAGTTCGCGCCGGGGAAACTTGGCACGAAGTGAAGTCGGCTTTCAGCCGGGGGCTTGCCGACGGTTGCGCCGAGGCGGCGCCGGTGCTCAATCGCGTGGCGTGCGAACTGAAGCGTACCGGGCGTTTCAAGGAAATGCTCACACCAGACTACAACGCCGATCACCACGATCACTTGCACTGGGGCGTTGCGCCGTTGCCCGAGTCGGGGCCAGCGCCGGATCCGGGACGCCGCAACCTGACTCGCCCCTAGGCCCGCGAGCGAGACCGCAGCAGGAGCGCCGCGCAAAGGTTGCGCGCACCAGCGGCACCCAAGGCACCGGCTGCCTGCACGCCGGGAGGCACAACAGCCGCAAGGCATGCTATTGCGAGCGCGAGGATCGACCCATGCAGACACCGACCGTTGGCAAAGTCATGACGCCCTTCCCCTACTCCATCGACGTTGGCGCCGATGTGGTCGAAGCGCGGGTCCTGATGGACGAACACGAAATCCGCCATTTGCCGGTCACCCAAAACGGCAAGATCGTCGGGGTGATCACCGATCGCGATATCCAAGTTGCCGGCGCGCTCTCCGACGGCGAAGCGGCGGCAAGGGTGCGCGAAGTGTGTCATATGCCGGCCTACGTGGTGTCTCACGACGCCGGACTAGACTCGGTGTTGGAGAGCTTGATCGAACGGCACATCACGAGCGCCATTGTGACTCAAGACGGCAACCTCGCCGGTGTGTTCACCCTAACGGACGTATGCCGGCTGCTGCTAGAACGCGTGCGCTGAGCGATGACGTCAGCGGAGGGTCACGAAGGACTCCGCAATCAAGCGCGCCGTAAACGTGGCCCGCAGATAGAACCCTCGGGGCATGGCGTCGATCAGACCGCCGTCTTCATCGAAGGCCCGGCGCCGCGCGTGCGAGTTCGCCGCCTTGGGTCGGATTTGAAGCCACTTGCCCAGATGCCCACTGATGGCGTCGTGCTGGCCGCGGCCGATCAGTCCCGCCAGCTCCTCCCAGTCGAATCGAAGCTGCGCTTCCTCTTCCGGACTGGGGGTCCAGAGGAGCGGTGAGCCAATGCGGCGGCGGTGCAGCGGGATCTGACGCACACCCTCGATGGGGATCCAGAGCACGTGCGCGAGCTTGCGGCGTACCCGGCAATGCTCCCATTCCACGTCGCCAATTTCTCCCGGCGGAATGCTGCAAACGAACGTCGATTCCAGCGGCCGCCCGGAAGGATCCACCGGGAGCGTCTTGAGCTCTACGCCAAGGTCGGGGAAATCCGGCTCCGCGCGGGAGCCAGCGCTCGCACCCAAGACCCGCTCACAGAGCTCGCCCACCACGCCCTTGTGACGGCGCATGTCCGGCGGCAGCGCCACGCCCTGATCCCGGGCAACCTCCCCGAGGGTCTGACCCGCAAGCGCCTCGGCGCGCGCCCACAGCTCGGCGATGCTCCTGGGCTGGGAACTGCGGTTTGCCGGTGCAGCCACGGGGCCTAGCCTATCAGGCCGCCAGCAGCGGGTCTCAAACCGGCACGCGGTCGCTCCAAGACCGGCTGAAAACGCGCGCTCGGACCCTGAGTGAGTTGGCAGCGGCGCGGGCTTCGCGTTAAGGCATCCAGGTGCGTCTGTCCCTGCCGCGTCTCGCCCTGCTGTGCATTGGCACCAGTGCGTGCGCCAGCAAGGAGCGCCCGCCGGACCCGGCCGAAGCCGTCGCGACGGCAGCGCCGACGGAAAAGATCTCCCCGGCGCCATCGCTGCAGTCCAGTGCGCCGCCGGCTCCGGCCCCGCCGGTCAAAGCAGAGCCGCGAGTCTACGCGAAGAGTCGCTTCGTCTGGATCGTGCCGCAGCCCGGCGGCGAGGGCTGGATCGGCTATCTGTGGTTGGGCGGCAGCGCTAAGCTCCGGCCGCTAGAACCCGTGATCGCCAACGGCTGCACCAAATGGGTTGCCATCGAGCCGCGGGGCTGGGTGTGCGCGGACGGCGTGCGCGCCACAACGGACGCAGACGACCCCGCCGTGAAGGTCGTACAAAAGTATGGCCCGCGTTTGGATACCCCCTGGCCCCACGAATACGGCGAGTCCCGCGGCGTGCAGCGTTACAAGACGCTGCCGAGCGAAAGCGAGCAACGCGGCCGGGAGTGGGATTTGCCGGACCACACGGCGCGCGTCGAGAAGGCGCGCTCGGGAGCGCAGCGCCACAGCTCGCTGGAAGGCGTCAACTTGGATCCGGCGCCAGAGCTACCCATCGTCCTGGGCGATCTGCCGGGGACTGCCCACGAGCCGCGCAAGCGCCTGCTTCCGACGTCGACGGTTTCTTGGATCGCCGAGCAGCGACACGAAGGGCGCGACTTCTTGCTGAGTGGCGATCTGATGTGGACGCCGAAGGACCGCGTCGCGACCTACAAGAAGGTGACGTTCTCCGGGGTGCGCCTGGGCAAAGACGCCAAGCTGCCGTTGGCCTTCTTTCGTGGCAAAGACCGCCCGCGCTATCAGCTGCGCGGGCAGGCCATGGTGGAGGCAGCGCCTGGGTTCACGCGGCTGTCCTGGGTTGCGCTCTCTGGACGCGAGCAAAGCGTGGACGGCGAGACCTACTTGGAAACCCGCGACGGCAAAGCATGGATGAAAAAATCCGATGCGGTCGTGCCCACTCCGCAAGAAAAGACTCCCTGGGGAGCCCCAGTCGGTGGCGAAGACACGGACGCCGCTCCCAAGGGCCGGCGCACCTGGCTTGAAGCCAGTATCTGGGGTGGTTGGATGATTGCCTACGAGGGCACGCAGCCCGTCTATGCCACAATGATCTCTCCGGGACGGGGCGGCACGCCGGTGCCCGGCAAGGATCCCCTTGAGACTGCGTCGACTCCCACGGGCACCTTCAAAATCACGGGCAAGTTCGCCACGGCCACGATGGAAGCGCCGGGCGAGTACATTCACATCGACGTGCCCTGGACTCAAAACTTCAGCGGGCCGCACGCGCTACATGGCGCCTACTGGCACGACGACTGGGGCAACAAGAAAAGCGCCGGCTGCGTCAACGTCTCGCCTATCGATGGCAAGTGGCTGTACGAATGGACGGAGCCCGAGGTGCCGGACGGCTGGCACGCGGTGCGCTGGAGCCCAACCACTGAGCCGGCAACAACCTACGTTGTGCACCCCTAGGGTGACGGCGGACTAGCCCGCTTCCGGGAGCGACTCGCCAAGCTCGTCAGCGAGTTGCTGCAAGAACTTCCACAGGAATGCGCCACGGCGCCTGGCTTCGCAGCGTCCGGTCTCCGTGCATAGGCTTTCGGGCAAAGCCAGCAGCTTGGTGAAGAAGTGATCCACGAAGTAGCGCGTGTCTTGAAGCTCCCGGGCGTGCGCCCAGGGGTCGTCGGGGTCGAAGAAGCGTCCCCCCATCTGCGTGTTGACGGCGACGCAACGCATGAGCCCGATGGCGCCGAGCGCTTCGAGTCGGTCTGCGTCCTGGAGCGCACGTCCCAGGGCGTCCGCCGGGGTCACGCCGCGACTGTAGCTGTGATCGCGCACTGCTGCGACGATGCGCGCAATGGACTTCGCGGGGAAACCCAATTCCGACAGCTCCGTCTGAGCGAGCTCGGCGGACAGCGCGCTGGCGCGCGCTCGTTCAGGAGAGTCCTTCGGCAGGTTCACGGCATCGTGTAACAGCGCGGCGGCAACCGCTTCGCGGTCGTCCACCTGATTGCCTCCGAGGCGCAAGGTCCAAGCCGCAACACGCAGGCAGTGTGCCATGTCGTGCCCCGGATCCTTGGCGACGCGCGGTGCGATGCGTTCTTTCAGGGCACGCAGCCCCGCATCTTCCGCAATCAGCTGAGCCACGCGCTTTCTTTCCTGCATGCGCCCAGCTTTCCCCCGGCAAATGCCGCGCTTCAAGCGCCGCGCGCCAGAAATCTGGCCCCAGCGCTCGACATGCGCGAGGGCATTCGCTTTTGTGACCCCGGTGTGGGTCAAGTCGCCGGTGCATGCCCTTGCCGTCGTGGTCGTCCTGTTGTTGGCGCTTGCGGCGGCCTCCGCGCGTCCGGAGGGTTTCGCACGGCCGGCCGACACGCTAGTCGTCGTCAGTTCTGAAGAGGCCAAATCCCTAGATCCCCACGTCACCACCAGTGCAAGTGACTTTCGGATCCTGAGCCAGATCTATCAAGGGCTGGTGACCCACCAGCCCGGAAGCCTGAAGTACGCTCCGGGGCTGGCCGAACGCTGGGAGTTGTCTGCCGACGACCGCTTCATCGACTTCTACTTGCGACGCAACGTGCAGTTCCACGACGGAACAGCCTTCGACGCTGAGGCGGTTCGCTTCAACTTCGAGCGCATGTTGCGGGCGGACCATCCCTATCACCACACGGGACCCTTTCCCCTCGCCTTCCTATTCGACAAGATCCGCCGAGTCGAAGTGGTCGCCTCCCATCACGTGCGGCTGCACCTCTCGGAACCCTTCGCGCCCCTACTGAGCAACCTCGCCTACCCCAGCGCCTACATGGTGTCGCCCGCAGCAGTCCGGCGCCATGGCAAGGATTTCGGACGGCATGGTTGCGGAACGGGAGCATTCTACGTCGCGGCCTGGAACCCAAACCGCGCCCTGGTGTTGAAACGC
>CALMUT010000131.1 GCA_937872925.1 uncultured Myxococcales bacterium
GCGACCACCGAGATCTACACTCTTTCCCTACACGACGCTCTTCCGATCTCTGGCGGCTCGACATCGACGGGCGGCAGCGGCGGCGTGGCCACGGGCGGCGCGAGCAGCGGCGGCGCTAGCGGAGCCTCAGGAGCGTCCGGTGCAGGGGGCGCCAGCGGAGCCTCGGGCGCTTCAGGAGCGGGCGGCGCCGCAACGGGCGGAACCGGCGGCGCGGCAACGGGCGGCACCGGCGGCGCGGCAACGGGCGGCACCGGCGGCGCGGCAACCGGTGGCACCGGCGGCGCGGCAACGGGCGGCACCGGCGGCACCGGCGGCGCGGCAACGGGCGGCACCGGCGGCGCGGGCGGCGCGGGCCCCGGCCGCACCGCCGGCGCCGGCGGATCCGCAACCGGCGGAACCGGCGGCGCGGCAACCGGCGGCACCGGCGGATCCGCAACCGGCGGCACCGGCGGCGCGGCAACGGGCGGAACCGGCGGCGCTGGCGGCTCCGGCGGCTGCAGCACGAACGCTCACATCGTGATCAACGAACTGGTGCCCAACCCGCCAAGCAGCGACAACGGCAAAGAGTGGTTGGAACTCTACAACCCAACGTGTAGCGCCGTGTCCATCGCCGGTTGGGTGATCGAGTCGGCCACGTCGACCTTCGCGCCCACCTTCACGCTGCCGAACGGCGCCAGTATTCCGTCACTCGGCTACGTCGTCATCGGGGGCGCGGACGTCACCTTCGCTGACTTCAAGAAAACCACGGCGCTAAATATGGGCAACGCCAGCGGGAGTGCGGACGCCGTGCGCTTGGTCAACGCCCAGAGCGCCGTGATCGACACGGTGATCTACGGCAGCCCAAACTCCGACGCCTTCAAAGACGACACGGGAGCGGTCGCAACCTCCCTCGCTCCAACGCCCACCTCAAGCCAAGCTCTGGCGCGCATCCCGAACGGCAGCGACACCAATCAATGTGGCGCGGACTTCATCGCGACCCACAACCTCACGCCCAAGGCAGTGAACGCGCCCTAACCCGCCGCGCCCCCCAGGATCCGAGTCCGCCGGCCGTCCCGGCATCGGGCATTGGCAATGTTATCACTGATAACATCGCCCCGGGCCCGGCTCGCCCTAGCTCCTCAGATACCGCCCGATGCGCGCGCATGCTTCCTCGATGCGCGGCGGATCCTCAATCAAAGCGAAGCGCACAAAACCCTCGCCGCCATCCCCGAACCCGGTGCCTGGTGCCAACGCAACGTGCGCGCTTTCGATCAGCTCAGACGTCGCTTTTAGCGACGACAGCTGGGCGAGCTTCGGGGGGAGCTGGGTCCAGACGAACATCGTGCCGCTGGGTTCCGGCACGTCCCCCCATCCCGCCTTGCGCAGGCCCTGCACCAGGGCGGTCGCCCGAGAGCGATACAGATCCCGGATCTCGTCCACGATCCCGTCGCCATTTTCCAGCGCCCACGCCGCGGCATATTGCAGCGGCATGAACGTGCCGTAGTCCATGTAGGTCTTGATGTGCGCCAGGGCGCCCACCATGCGCGGATTGCCCACCATAAACGCGATCCGCCAGCCGGGCATGTTGTAGCTCTTCGACATGCTGAAGACTTCGACGGCAAAGCTTCGCACCACCTCAGCGTCGATCCCGCATTCGAAGATGCTCGGGGCGTGACGGGTGTTGAAGTCCAGGTCGGCGTAGGCAAGATCGTGTAGCAAGAACGCCCCGGCGTCTTTGACGACGACGGCAAGATCCTTCAGTGCAGCCTTTTCGATGACTTGGCCGGTGGGATTTTGCGGGTAGTTCGCGATCACCAACTTGGTGCGACCTCCGGCCGAATGCACGCGCTGGATCGCGTCCGCCACAGCCTTGGCTGGTTCCACATCCGCACGTGCGGCGTAGCTGGTCACCTCGGCGCCAGCGATCAGCGGAGCGCCTTTGTGGATCGGGTAGCACGGGTCGGGGGCCACAACGTGATCGCCGCGATCGAGCATGGCCAAACAGAGATGGCTGATGCCTTCTTTGGCGCCCATGGTCACGATGGTTTCGCTGTCTGGATCGAAACTCACGTGATGGCGCCGCTGGTACCAGGCGCAGATCGCCTGACGCAGCGCGGGCAAGCCGCGTCCGGGGTGGTAGCGATGGTTCTTGCCGATGTCCGCGGCAGCGTGAAGCTGCGCCACGATCGCGGGAGGGGTCGCTCGATCAGGATTGCCCAGCCCCAAGTCAATTAGCTGCGCGCCCGCGGCGACCGCGCGCGCTTTGACGGCGTCCGTCGCCACGAACGCGTACACAGGAAGAGCTTCTGCCCGGGGAAATGGCCAGGTTTTGTCAGTCACGGGCAGGGCTTGTAACACGCCAGGGACGCCAGCCACCAGCGGCGGATTGCGCCCGCTACCAGCGGCGGGCACGCCCGGAGCGGTGCTCGGCCAAAACGGCTTGGTCCTGCTCCTTCTTGATCAACACACTGCCGAAGGGCAGCTCACTCCGAATGCGGTCCTCTCCCACGCCGGCCTTCGCCAGCACGGCGATCCAGTCGATTAACTCGCTGGTACTGGGCTTTTTTCGAAGCCGGGGCACGCCACGCACGTCGAAGAACGCTCCAATGGCTTGATCAACAATGGCATCGTCGGTGTCGGGGTGGTGTACACGCACGATCCGTTTCATCAGATCCGGATCGGGAAAGTCGATGAAGTGAAACACGCAGCGGCGCAAGAATGCGTCCGGGAGTTCTTTTTCGTTGTTGCTGGTGATGATCACGATGGGGCGATGGCGCGCCACGATCTCCTCGCGCGTCTCCGAAACGTAGAAGCGCATGCGATCCAGCTCGTGCAACAGGTCGTTCGGGAACTCCAAGTCCGCCTTGTCGACCTCGTCGATCAATAGCACCACGCGCTGTTCCGAAGCCAAAGCTTGCCCCATGGGGCCGTGCTTGATGTAGCGCTTGATGTCGCGTACGCCTTCTGGTCCGGCGTCCCCGAAACGCGCGTCGTACAAACGCTGCACGGTGTCGTAGACGTAGAGGCCGTCTTGAGCACGGGTGGTGGACTTCACCGGCCAGTGGATCATCGGATGGCCCAGCCCCTCGGCAACCGCAGCGGCCAGTAGCGTCTTACCCGTCCCAGGCTCGCCCTTGACCAGAAGTGGCCGCTCCAACGCGAGCGCCGCGTTGACGGCGGCTTCTAGGGCCGGATCCGTGATGTAACTCTTGGTGCCCGCAAAGATCTGAAACGTCATTTTCAGCAGGTCGCATAGCACGACTTTTCCTGGCGTGGACGGATCGGGGCCTGTGGGGAGCTGCGGAGGCAATGGACGCCGGGATGACCCCCGAAATGTCCGGCTTCTCACAGCGCTTCTGCGTGGTACAAGCGAAATCTCCTATGCGCTTCGAGATCCGCGGCGCGCTCATTCAGGACGAAAAGGAACTCGTCCGACTGGCGCAATTTCTGAACAGCGTCAACCTGCCCGACGACCCTGCGTATATCCGCTCGCTGCTAGAACATAGCGAACGCAGCTTTTCCGGTGCCATCGCCAGCGCGCCACATCGCAAGTACGTCTTTCTGATTTGGGACCACGACCAGAATCGCGCCGTGGGCACCAGCATGATCGTCGCGCAGCTCGGCCGGCGTGACGCTCCCTACATCTACTTGGATGTCATCGACGAAGAAAAGTATTCGAAGCTGCTGGACCGGCACTTCCACCATACGGCGCTGCGGCTTGGCTTTTCCTATGCCGGCCCCACGGAGATCGGTGGGTTGGTCGTGGCCCCAGAGTCACGAGCGTCGCGCGAGAAGTTGGGGTTACAGATTTCCTATGTGCGCTTTTTGTTCATTGCGAGCCATATGGGCCTGTTCCAGGACGAGATCTTGGCGGAGCTGCTGCCTCCCCTAGAATCGGACGGCACCAGCTATCTCTGGGAAGCACTCGGCCGTCGCTTCACGGACATGAGCTACCTGGAGGCAGACCGTCTTTCGAGTGAAAATAAAGAGTTCATTCGGGATCTCTTTCCCACCGGGTTGATCTACGCCTCGGTGCTCAGCAAAGAGGCTCAGGACGTTGTCGGCAAAGTCGGAGCGCAAACCAAGGGCGTTGAGAAGATGCTACGGCGCATCGGCTTTCGCTATGCGGACCGGGTCGACCCCTTCGACGGCGGCCCGCATTTCGTGGCCCCCACCGACGAAATCACGCTGATCCAAAACGCCCGCATGACGCGCATTGCGCGGGTCCTGGAGTCCGCCCCGGACAGCCCGCTGGCGCTGATCGGCCGGGACCACGACGGTCCACCGTATTACCGAGCAGTCGCAACGCCGGTTACGGACAGTGGCGAGGACGGCGTCTGTATTCCCCGGAACGCAGCGGAGCGGATGCAACTCTCCGAGGGTGACCCAGTGCAGTTCCTCCCCCTGCGTTGACACGGAGCGCGTCGAAGCGACGCTCAAAGTAAGCGGCTGCCTGCTCCGCGAAAACTCTCAGGCACTCTCGGCGATGCTGGCGTCGCTAGCGCGGGCCACCCGCTCATCGCTCTGGTGGCCCTTGTCGTCGATGTCCACGCGCCCATCTTTCATGCGCACGACCCGGGGCATGCTCTCGGCGAAGCTGGCGTTGTGAGTCACCACCACAATCGTGGTGCCAAAGTCTTCGTTGATCTTGAAGAACAGCTCGTGGATGGCCTCGCTTGTGGCGCTGTCCAAGTTGCCCGTGGGTTCGTCCGCCAACACCAAGCGCGGCCCGAGGGCCAGCGCCCGCGCCACGGCCACACGCTGTTGCTCGCCGCCAGACAGCTCGCCGGGGCGGTGGGTGGCGCGGTCTTTGAGGCCGACACCGTCGAGGAGCGTGGCGGCGCGTTCTGCCATTTCTTTCCGCGGACGCCCGCTGATCAGCCCGGGCAACATCACGTTTTCGAGCGCGGTGAACTCGGGCAGCAGGTGATGGAACTGAAACACGAATCCAATGTCCCGATTGCGCACCGCCGCCAGCCGCGACGTGCTCATCGTGGTCAGCTCTTCGCCGCCGAACTGAATGCTGCCCGTGGTTGGCAAATCCAGCGTGCCGATGCAGTGCAGCAACGTGCTCTTCCCCGCCCCGGACGGCCCGACGATACTCAAGATCTGCCCGCTGTTGATGGTCAGCTCGATGCCCTTGAGCACGTGCAGGGTCCGGCCCATGTGCTCAAAGCTCTTATGCAGATCGTGAATCACAACCAAGGGCTCGCCGGTCTTGTGGGCGCCCTTGCGATACTCTGCGTCTTTGTTGGTCATGACGGGCTTACTCGTAACGTATGCCATCCACGGGGCGCAAGCGACTGGCCGCGACCGCAGGGTAAATGGTGGCGATGGTGGTGATGACCATGGCGGCAACAGCCACCAAAGTGTAGTCGACCGGGTCGACGGAAATGGGCAGGCGATCCACGTAATACACGTCGGGATCGAGACGCACGCCAAACCACAGCAGCCCGAGCACCGTGATCAAACCGGTCACGACGCCAAAAACAGTGCCGATGCTGCCGATGATCACACCCTCGGACATGAATATCCGCAAGATGGCGCGGTCGCTTGCGCCGAGTGCTTTCATGATGGCGATCTCTTTGCTTTTTTCCGTGACCATCAGCAGCAAAGTGCAAATGATGCAGAAACTGGCCACCGCGATGGCAATGCTCAAGATGATGAAGGTCGCGATCTTCTCAAGCTTCAGCGCGGAAAACAGGTTCTTGTTCAGCTCTTTCCAGTCGCGCACTTTGAGGTCGCCAGGCATGGCGGCTGTCACCGCGGGGGTCACTTGCTCCACGCGCTCCGGCTGCTCGACCTTGACTTCGATGCCGGTGATCTTGGACCCCAAATCCAAAAACTCCTGGGCGTCGCCCATCCGCATGTACACGTGACTGGAGTCGTATTCGTACATGCCACTGTAGAAAATGGCGGCGACACGGAAGCGCCGTGTGCGCGGCAGGACGCCCATAGGCCCCAGATCGCCCAGCGGCGAGACCAGTGTGACCTCATCCCCCAAATACAAGTGCAGGCTCTTGGCCAACTCGCGCCCAACGATGATGCCCGGGTACACGGGCTCCGGCGCTTTCTTCCCGTCGGGGCTCTTGTCGAAGTAGGGGCGGATATTTGGCCCCTTGGTGTACTTCTCGCCGGTACGCCCGATGCCGATCACCGTGTTGGGCGGCAAGTCGATGAGTTGCTTGGGATCTTCCAAGTACTCGAATTTGCCGACCTCGATGTTCTGCAGCAGATCGATGACGTCGCCAATCGTCTTGGGATCGATACCGCGGATAATGCTGCCCGCGCGATTGGACGAGCTCGAAGCCATCGCCTCGCCGGCCACCACGGGAGTGGCAGCGCGGACGCCCTTGACCTTCCGCACGGTGTCGAGCAGCGGTTGCCAATCCGTGAAGCCCCCGTGGGCGCCAGCCTCCACCTTCATGTGGGCGTTGTTGCCCAGGATTTTGCGCTTCAGATCCGCACCGAATCCCCCCATCACGCTGACGACTGCGCACAGCGCGAACGCGCTCACGCCGACTCCGGCGATACTCAAGAACGAGATCACCGTGAGAAAGCCGCTCTTGCTGGCACGCACGTGGCGCACTGCCACAAACGGAATGAAGCCCCGACCTTCGATGCGGTCGAGCACCCAGGGCATGGCCAAGGCCATAAAGAACACCACGAAGCCAGTCCCCGACAGCGCCGCGCCAATCCGCACCAGCTGGTGCCACAGGATAAAGGTGCTGCCCTTGGGCTCGGGCAGCTTTGAGGCCCAAAATCCCAGGGTCACGACCCCCACCAAACACACAGCCGTCACGCCCCAGAGCAAACTGCGCCGCCCCCGTTGTCCGACGCGTTTCAGGCCCCAAACTATGGCGGCGATGACGAGCACCGCGGCCAGGACGATCACGGCGAGGCGCCCAGGAAGGCCGATCGCCGTCCATGCCATGGCCACGAAGCCCTGCGGCACTTCCGAGGTGGGGCCGGTCTGCATGCTCAGCTCTCTGCCCGCAGCAATGGGAAGGCAATCACATCTCGGATCGAGGACTGCCCCGTCAGCATCATTACCAGCCGGTCCACTCCCAAACCAAAGCCGGCGGCCGGCGGCATGCCGTGCTCGAGGGCGCGAATGTAATCCGCGTCGTAGTCCATCGTTTCCGCGGCGCCGCGCGCCTTGCGCTCCACCTGATCGCGAAACCGCTCCGCCTGGTCCTCGGGGTCGTTGAGTTCACTAAACGCGTTGCACAGCTCGCGTCCGTCCACGAATAGCTCGAAGCGGTCTGTTAGCGCGGGGTCGTCGTCTTTGCGACGCGCCAAAGGCGAAATCTCGAAGGGGTAGTCCATAATGAACACCGGGATACTCTTGCTGCCATCCGCGCTGCGGTAGTCCTCGGGCAGGAACGGCTCCACCAAATACTCATACGCGGCAAAGATGCGATCTCCGGTTGTCTCGCAGCCGAACAAACCGCGGCGGAAGTTCTTCCAGTCTACGGCGCGGGATCGCTTGCTGCTTTTCGCGAAGCTTCCGACGAGCGCGTCCCCGCGAGCGCGCTCCGCCTCCGGGAGTTCCTGGCCCTGCGGGGGCAGCGCGATCGCCGGCAGCTCTGCCATGAAGTTTTCAGGCAGCTCGGCGCGTCGGCCTGCTGCCGCTATGGACGCTTGCATGGGCACTCGCGCGAAGGGTTCGTCCAAGGTAAAACTGCGAGAGTCTCGAAACCCGGCGTACAGCTCGCCAAGGCCGCGCTCCTCGAAGCGTTGCTGCAGCCGCTGATCCACGTGACGCAACATGCGCTCGGTGTTGTCCATCAGCGTCTCGTAGGTCGCATAAGCCTGGTAGTACTCCAGCATCGTGAATTCGGGGTTGTGCCGGGTGCTGATGCCCTCGTTGCGATAACAACGCCCGATCTCGTAGACACGCTCGTAGCCGCCGACCAGAAGTCGTTTGAGATACAGCTCCGGCGCGATGCGCATGAACAGCTTCATGTCGAGGGTGTTGTGATGCGTGACGAAGGGGCGCGCGGCGGCGCCGCCAATGAGCGGGTGCAGCGTCGGAGTCTCCACTTCCAAGAATTGCTCGCCGTCCAGGAACTCGCGCAGGGCCTGCACCATGATGGAACGAGCACGCAGCACCGCCGCAACTTCCGGGTTGGCAACGAGGTCGACATAGCGACGCCGGTAGCGCAGGTCCACGTCCGACAACCCGTGCCACTTGTCGGGCAGCGGGCGCAGAGCCTTGGTCAGGAGTCGCAGGTCCGACAGCTCTAAGCTGAGCTCGCCGGTGCGCGTGACCATAGCTCGGCCCCTGGCCTCGATGTGGTCTGCGACGTCAATGTCCGAGAGGCGCGCAAAGGCATCGCCGAGCAAATCCATTTTGGCAAATAGCTGGATCTCGCCGCTGTCGTCGCGCAGTCGCAGGAAGGACGCTTTGCCGAAGCCACGCCGAGCCACGATCCGGCCACATACATTGCGCGTGGAGTTATCCACGACCTTGTCCGGGTCGTAGCGCAGCTCGCTCTTGGGCTCGAGCAAGGCGTCGGCGTACTCCGCGCGCAGCTCTGCTACCCGGATCCGCGCTTCGGCCGCGACGTCGTTGGCGAATGGGTTTTCGCCACGCGCTCGCACCGCCTGGGACTTTTCCCGACGCGCCTGGAGCAATGCTTCTTCTCCCCCGCTCGCTTCAGAGCTTAGGTCTTTTTCCGTCATGTTCGCGCGCCACCGCGTCTAGCGCGAAGGCTCGCCGGCGTAAACGTGCTTGCGCACATGCAACTACATTGGCTCACCATGCGCCCAGAACCGCCCAGGACCGCCAGCGGCCCGGAGCTGACCGCCAGCCGACGGACGCCCCTGGCAGGCGTGTTACCCTTTGGGGTCTTAGCTACGGAGGATCGACTCAATGACGACTGCGCTTCGATACATGCTTTTGGCCATCACGGGTATTTCCGCGGGAGCATTTGCGTCCGTCGGCTGTTCCGGTTCCGACGGTGGAGGCAGCGCCAACAACTTCGCGGGCAACGGTGGCGGCAGCGCAGCAGGCGGTAGTGGTGCCAACGGCGGCAACGGCGGCTCCGGCGCGATCAGTTTCATCGACGCGGGCGATCTAGACGCGGCCTTGAACGCAGACAGCGCATGCGCCCAACAGAGCGCGGAAGCCACCCTGGTCAAGAAGCCCGTCGACATCATTTTCGTGATCGACAACTCGTGCTCCATGAGCACGGAAAACAACGCCGTCGAGAACAACGTCAACCAGAACTTCGCCAGTATCATCGGGGCAAGCGGCGTGGACTACCGCGTGATCATGCTCACCGCCTACACCAGCGGCTACGAAGTCCAGGTAGGTCCGCCCCTGGGTAAGGCGACCGGCGGCAGCGCGCCGCAACTCAACCCGCCGATCTTCTATCACTACGATCGCACCATCGGCAGCCATGACTCGCTGTGCCGGATTCTGGACACCTACGATGTGGACGACACCCATGGTCTCAGCGGCGGCGGCTGGAAGAACTGGCTGCGCACCGACGCCCTCAAGACCTTCGTCGAGATCACCGACGACGGCACGAGCTGTAGCAGCAGCAAGAGCGGCAACAACTACAGCGACGGCAATAACCAATCCAGCGGCACCACCGCTGGCGACAAATGGGATGCGGACCTGCTTGCCCTCGATCCCACCCAGTTCGGCACCGCGGCGGACCGCAACTACATCTTCCACAGCATCCTGGGCATCAAGGCCAACACCCCATCGACGAAGGCCTACGAAGCCACAGACCCCTTCGTCATCCAAGAGTGCCCGACGGGCGTGGATCCCGGTACGGCGTACCAGCAGCTCAGCATCCTAACCGGCGGCCTGCGTTTCCCAGTCTGCGAAGGCAGTGGCTTCGATGCCGTCTTCCAGAAAATCGCGGACGGCGTGATTAAGGGAGCGCAAGTTGCGTGTGAACTCGACATCCCAGCGCCCCCTCAGGGCGAAGAGATCGATCTGGGTAGTATTCGAATGAACTACACGCCGGGCGGGGGCGGCGCGGACATCATTTTGGAGCAGGTGCCCAACCTGGCAGCGTGCAAGTCGAACGCTTTCTACATTGAGACCGACAAGATCAAACTCTGCCCCGACTCCTGCACCACCATCCAGGCGGATAACTCCGCCAAACTCTCGACGCTCTTCGGCTGCAAACCAAAGGGTCCGGCCTGATCCTGGAGCCCCAAAGGCAAAACGCTGCGTCAGTCCCAGATCACTAGTTCTTTGTGTTTCGACCAGCTCTCGGCCTTGGGCTTGTACTTGTCTTCAATCGCCCCGCGCTTCAGCTTCATGGTTGGGGTCAACAGCCCATTTTCGATGGTCCAGTCCTCGCCGACCACGACGACGAATCCAAGCTGCTCGTGCTGATCGAGCTCGGAGTTCACCTGCTTGATGTGCTCCTGGAGCGTCGCGTCCACTCGCTTCTTTTCCGCCTCGTCCTTGATCTTGGGACGCGTCGCCTCCCCTAGGACCACCATGGCGTAGGGCTGAGGAAAGCCGTCGCCGGTGACGCAGGAAATCTCGATATCGTTGTGTAGCTGCAGCTTGTTCTCGATGGGCGCGGGAGCGACGTACTTGCCCTTGCTGGTTTTAAACAGCTCCTTGACCCGTCCGGTGATGCGAAGACGGCCCTTCTCGTCGATCTCCCCACGATCTCCGGTGCTCAGCCAACCGTCGTCGCCAAGGACCTCAGCGGTCAGCTCCGGTGCCTTGTAGTAGCCGAGCATGTTGCCTGGGCTCTTCACGAGGATCTCCCCTGCGTCGCTGAGCTTGCACTCCACGCCCTCCATTGGACTGCCCACGTACCCCGGCCTGACTTCACCGGGCCGTGTGGCGTGGCTGTAGGAGAAGTTCTCAGTCATGCCGTAGCCCTCAAGCAGCTCCAACCCAAGGGAGCGGTACCAATCAATCAGCTCCGCAGGGATAGGCGCAGAGCCGCTGGCTGCGTACTTGACGGCATCGAGGCCGAGGCCGGCAAGGACCTTTTTGCGGATAATACCCCGCAGTACCGGGATCTTCAGCATCAGATCCAAGCGCTGGGGCGGCATCTTGGAAAACACACCCATCTGAAACTTCTGCCACAAGCGCGGCACGCTCACGAACAACGTCGGGCGCGCCCGGCGCAGGTCTTGAACGAAGGTCTCCAGGCTCTCGGCAAAGTACACCTGGAAGCCCGTCAAGAACGTGCCCGTTTCCACCACCGTGCGCTCGAAGGCATGCGCGAGCGGCAAGTACGACAGCATGCGATCGTCCATGCCGAACTGGAGCAGTTTTTCGAAGCCCACAAGGGGGATGCTCATGGACTCGAAGCTGTGCATCACGCCCTTCGGCACACCCGTCGAACCCGACGTATAGATGATCGTTGCCAGGTCTTTTGGATCGCGCTTGATCTCGCCTTTGAGGGGTTCAGTCTTTTCGACGATGTCGTTCCACTTCGGCGCGTCTACCTTCGGAGACAGCGGCAGAGCGATGCGCCGCATGCCCTCCGGGATCCCCGGGGCCATCGACTTGTAGCCATCCAGTTTGCCGATGAAGATGAGCTCGGCCTCGCTGTGCTCCAAGATCTGGCGGATCGTCTCGGAGGTCAGGGTTGGGTACAGCGGCACGGTGATGTGGCCGGAAAGCCAGATCGCCAAGTCAGCGATCATCCACCACGCAGTGTTCTTCGAGAACAGCGCGATGCGGCTCTTTTCTGGTAGTTCCAGCGACTTGATATGCGCCGCCATGCGACGCGCCTCGTCGAGGGCTTCGCTAAAGGTAAAGGTCTTGATCTTGTCGCCGCCCAGGGGCTGGGTGAACCAGAGCTGGTCGGGATGGTTTTTTTCGAACTCTTGGACGGAAGCCAACTGGGTCCGGACGGTCATCGCTGTCTCCTATGGCGGAACCCCCGCCGCGATTTGAGGCGCCGGACGATACAGGATTTCTGCGGCCGGCGCCGGAGAAACGCGGGCATTTGACTCCGGGCGTGACTCCGGCACACTGCACAGCGGCCCTACCCACGGGCCGCACCATGACCGCCTAACGCTGACACCAAGTCCGCGCGATCGCTGATCGCGCCTGTGCGCGCAGTGTGCCGCACGATCTTGTTCAGTTTTGGAGGTGAGCACGTGGCACGAACACGTTCCTACCTGGCGCTCAGTCAGGTGCATTTTGGTTTTGACGCCGCAAGCACGTTGCTGGCGGATCTCAGTTTCGAACTCACGCCGGGGTGGACCGGGGTCGTCGGCGAAAACGGCGCGGGCAAGAGCACCCTGTTGGGATTGCTGTGCGGTGAACTCGCGCCGAGTCGCGGCATCGTGCGCGTCCCCCCTCAAGCGCGGGTCCATGCCTGCCCCCAGGTCGTCGACACAGCCGACCCACGCGTGCTGCGCCTAGCAGAAAGCTGGGACAACCACAGCTGCCGGATACGGGCGCGCCTGGAGCTCCAGCCCGGCGACCTGGCCCGCTGGCCCACGCTCTCGCCCGGGGAGCGCAAGCGCTGGCAAGTCGCCGCGGCCTTGGCCGAGGAACCCGACGTGCTGCTGTTGGACGAACCCACGAACCATCTCGACGCTCAGGCGCGTGAACTCCTGACGGATGCGCTGCGCACCTTCCGCGGTATTGGGGTGCTCGTGGCCCACGACCGCGGCCTGCTCGATGCGCTTTGCAACGCCACCCTGCGGGTGCACGCGGGCAGCGCCGTGCTGTACCCAGGCAAATTCAGCGACGCACGCGCCACCTGGGAGCACGCGCGCGCCTCGCAGGAAAGGGCCCGCGGCGAGGAAAAGCGCCGCGCCGCCCACGCGATGCGTCAGCTGCAGGAAAAGAAGCGGGCGGTCGCGTCAGCGGAGGCGACCAGGAGTGCACGCACGCGCATGAAAGGCCCGCAGGACTCGGACGGGCGCTCTGTGAATGGGAAAGCGCGCGCGGCAAACGCCGAAGCCAAGCTCTCACGTCAGGCCGCCGCGCTGCGCGTCCAGCTCGAACGCGCACAGGCGCTCCTGGAAAAAACACCGATGGAAAAGGCCAAAGGTAGCAGCATCCATGTCCGCGGTGCTGCGGCGCGCGTTCGGACACTATTGCACCTGGAGGTTGCGCAACTCAAGGCAGGCAGCACACTGGTGGCGCGCGACGTGCGCTGCACCGTGCGACGGGACAGCCGGATCTGGCTGACCGGCGCAAACGGCTGCGGCAAGTCGACACTGCTGAAAGCCCTTGCGGGAGCACGCAAGGGCAGTCGTGACTCCATGCTCAGCCTGCAGCAGGAACTCGATGACGCGGAGCGCGATGGACTTGGTTCGGCACTTCGAGCGGCACCGGAAACCGAGCGAGCAAAATGGCTGACGATGGCAGCCTGCCTCGGTCTCGATCCCGCACGGGTGCTCTGCTCTCCTAGGCTATCGCCAGGCGAAGCGCGCAAGCTCTCTTTGTCACGGGCGCTTTCCTCCCACGCGGAGTTGCTCTTGCTCGACGAACCCGTCAACCACTTTGACTTGCCGGCCATCGAGCGACTCGAGCAAGCTCTCACGGAGTTTGCCGGCGCCATCGTCCTGGTCAGCCACGATTCCGTCTTTGCCGAGCGCCTCACCCGCGAGCGCTGGCACTTTGCCGACCAGCGACTGCACGTTGTCTAGCGCTCAGGTCGAAGCCCGCGGCTGCGCGCGTCGCCGCCGTCAGCGCACTACCGTGGCGCAGCCAAATTGCACCGCAATCTCTACGCCTCCGCTCTTGATGCCGGCCTGTTCCGCTGCCGCGCAGGATGCCGGGCATAAGATGACTTTGCTGGGCGCTGCGTCGTTATCGTAGTGCCAGCCCCCGCCGCCGCCACAAGCCGCAGCGTTGGCGACTTTGGGTAGCGTGCTGTTGCCGGCGCTGGTCACGATGCCCACATTGACCTTGTTCGGGTCGAGAGTACCCACACTAGGCGCGGGCAGCGAAAGCGCGCAGGACAGCTTGGTATTCTGTGTCACAGCTTGCGCGACGTCGTTGAAAAACGGTCCCCAGGCGCTCGCGCCGGAGCAAATCTGTGCGCGCACACCGCCGGTCTTCGTCACTAGCTCGGTGTAGGTGGGCCCCGAGCTGGGCGGAGAGCTGCCCCCAGGGTACTGGCATTTGATGCTCGGACTGGAAGTGGAGCCCCAGCCGTATAAGCCATCGAAAACGTAGCCGGTGAACAGCCCTCCCCAAGAGGGGTCCAGGATGCCAGGCGGCAGGGTCAGGGAATTGAATGGGTTCTTGCCACCGGGGAAGGATTCGAAATCTGCCGCCGCCAAACGCGAGTTGTCGTCGCTGACAACCACGAAGGTCTTGCTGGCGCTCGGGCGGAGTTGCGCCTGCCACGGTTCCCCGCCTTTTTCTTCGCCCTGTTGGTAGCCGGCGGTCTGGCCCAGGGTGCCCAAGATTTGCTCCAGGGGCTGGGTGCTGCGGATGTCGATGCTGGATTGGAAGAAGCGCGCGCTGTTACCGCAATTGGCGTCGCCGGCAAGGGGCGGCGGAATGCACACCGCGTAGCGGCTGGAGCCTTGTACCGTTACAGGATTGGTCTTGCTGCGCAGGCTGAGCATGATCACGCGGTAGTCCAGGCTCTTGCTGGCGATCAATGCGGCAAACGCGTTGAGCCCCTTGGTCACCTCGTCGATGGCCGGCTGCATGCTCGTGGAGTTGTCCACAGCCCAGATAATGTCGACGGGCAAGAACTCCGGCGTCGCTTTTTCGGTGGTGGTGGCGCACGCGGCATCGGGGTCAAAGGGCGCGTCCGGCGCCGCCGAATCGATCACCAGGCCGCCGTCCGTTCCTGCACCGCCGCCGCTGCCGCCGGCTCCCACGCCGCCATCGAGCGCGCCAGCCCCGCCGAATCCGGCGTTGCCCCCAAGACCATCCAGCAGGTCCTCCGACGACTCCCGCGCGCAGGCTGCGCACAGCCCGAGCACGATGAACAGAGCGCCTCGCATAGCGCTCAGCCTAGCGCGGACTCAGGGCCAAACCAACGCCGCCGCGTCGGATGCCTCAGCGATGACGCAATGCCGTCACTTTGCAAACTTCGCTAACACTTCCGCGTGTTCGGGAAAGCGGCCTTCCTTGGCCTTGGAGAACAGCAGCGCGCCGTCCTGCAGGACGTCGAATTGTCCTACCTTTCCCTCCACGAGCTGGGTCGTCTCCCCCGTGACTCGCTCGATTTCCGCTGCGAGACTCGCAGCGCGGGGTTTGTAGTTTCAGCGCAGGCAGTAGTGGATGAATACGGTCATGAGGCCTCCCCGCGAGCGGTAACGAGCTGCTTGTCTTTCTTCTTGTCAGCGCTCATCAGTAGGAAGGCTTCAATAAAACCATCTAGGTCGCCGTCAAGTATCGCGTCGACCGCCCCGGACTCGTACTCCGTGCGCAGGTCCTTCACCAGCTGGTACGGCTGCAGCACGTAGCTGCGGATCTGATTGCCCCAGGCGATCTGTCCCTTTTGGTTCTCCACGGCCATGCGGTCTGCTTCGCGCTTGGCGAGTTCGATATCGTACAGCTTGCCCTTCAGCATCTTGAGCGCCATGGCTCGGTTCTGATGCTGACTTCGCTCGGCGCGGCACACCACCACGATCCCGCTCGGAACGTGCTTCATGCGCACAGCGGTTTCCACCTTGTTGACGTTCTGGCCTCCCTTTCCGCCGGCGCGCATGGTGCTGATATCAAGATCGGTGTCTTTCACTTCGATGTCGATCTCGTCTTCAATGTCAGGCGAGACTTCCACAGCCGCGAAGCTGGTCTGCCGCCGCGCATTGGCGTCGAAGGGGCTGATGCGCACTAGGCGGTGCACGCCCATCTCGGAGCGCAGGTAGCCGTAGGCGTTGGGGCCGCTGACGGTGAAGGACGCGCCGTCGATGCCAGCTTCGTCGCCGACTTGGTAGTCGATGACTTCGGTCTTGAAGCCGCGGCGCTCGGCCCAGCGGAGATACATGCGCAGCAGCATCTCCGCCCAGTCCTTGGCCTCAGTGCCGCCTGTGCCCGGGTGCACGCTGACGATGGCGTTCGCGTGATCTGCGGGCCCGCTGAGCATGCGGGCCAATTCGACGGTGCGCACGCGCTCAGCAAGCGCTTCTACCTGCTGGTTGCAGTCGGCGAGCGCGCTCTCGTCGTCTTCTTCTGCGCACAGCTCCAAGTAGCCGTTGGCGTCCTCGACCTCTTTGACCAGGTTCTCGACCTGCGTCAGCTTTTCGATCGCCGCCGCGCGCCGACGCATCGTGACTTTTGCTTTGGCCTGGTCGTCCCAGAAACCGGGTTCGCCGGAAACTTGGTCGAGCTCTTCAACTTCCCGCTTCAGTTGCGGGACGTCAAAGAGACCCCCTTAGCGCTTCCACACGCTGGTTGAGGTCTGCAAGGGTGTTTCGGGTATCAGCCAACATAGCGGCGGGGATTTAGCCAGGATCGGGCCCTAGCGCAACGACTCAGTGCATCACTGCGGTCTTTTGGCTAGGGCGCGCGAAAACCAGCCGTCGGTCATGGCATCCAGGGTGAGCTCTGCTTCCAATGCCGCCAACGCGGCGTCCACGCGCTCCTCATCCCCGAGTTCTTCGGACTCCGCGCGAGTGCGGGCCCGCTGCCAGGCGAAGAGCGTGCGCAGAACAAGCGCCACGCGCTTGGTGTCGGATTCCGCGCGCTGCAGGCGCAAGCGCTCAACAGCTAGCTCGTCAGCGGCGAATACGAGTCGATTCAAGCGCCAGGTCAGGCGCCCACCGACCACCGTTCGCACGCCTCCGGCCTGAGTGTAGCGATACGGGTCGGTGATGGTCGGTGCCAAGCGCAGGGATTCATCGACGCTCCGCTCCGCGCGCAGGGACAGTTCCGGCAGCGCCGCGGAGGTACGGGAACGTGCGGCCAGGCTGTCCAAGCGTGCCAATGCCTGAGGGCGCCTGCTGGCGCGGTGCGCCGCCAACAGCACGCGTCGCACAAAGCGCGGATTGAGCAGCGCGACCCGAGCGGGACGCTCGATTCGCGGCGCAGCCGAAGACGGTTCGGGCGGCGCCTCGGGCGGGGAGGCCGGCGCCGACTGCGCGACAACGCCAGTTCTGGCGCCAGGCCCAGCGAAGGGCACCGCGAGGGAGAGCACGGCTCCGAACCCGCTCGGGCCCGCGCTGGCGCGCACGACGGTGAACTCCGCGGAGATACTGAGTTCCGCCCTGGCCCCCTTCGACGCGAATAGGAGGGACAGGAGGCAGGAGAAAAAAAACAATCGACCGGCGAACATGCCTCGCCGGTCGGGGCGGCGACTGCATCGGTTGCGTGAAAAGATCGGCTCGCGGCCCTTGGGACTGCGCTAGCTCACGAAAGCGCCGCAAAGGCACGGGCGAGGGCTGGCCCGACCCGCTCCTGGAACACCGGCGACGGCGCCCAGGCGACCTCGGGCGTGTGACTGCCACGGATTTCCACGCCCACAGCCAGGGGCCGGAATACTCCGCCGAGCTGAGATCCAATCACCGCCCGCACGACTGCAGCTTCGGGCACGCGCACGCTGCCCGTGCCAACCGCCCCCAATGCTTGCAGCTTGTGCTCCACCCGCTGCGCGCCCGCCCAATCCGGAACAAACGCCACCAAACGCACTACCGTCTCCATGGCATGCGCGGGCACGAGCTCCCAATACACGGAAACCTCGGTGGCTCCGTTGCGTCGGATCAGCAGCACGTCGGCGTTGGGCACAAAGGGAGTCACAGCTGTCGGGGCCGACGCACGCACCTGCGAGCGTGTAGTTTGCGCCGGCGAATCGAAGGGCGTGACGGCCGCAGGGGGCGCTCGGGGGGTGTCTGCGTCCTCGTCCACGTCCTCAGCAGTACGCGCTTCCGCGGGCTGGGACGCCGAACCGGCCGCGTCCTCGATCAGCCCCGGCATGCGTTGGGCGTGCGGGGCCAGTTCGGATAGCTGGGCCGACGGCGGGACACCCAAGTCCTCGGTGGGCTGCACCCGCGCCGGCGCTTCACTCGCCGGCGCTTCACTCGCCCGCGCGTCACTCGCCGGCGCTTCACTCGCCGGCGCTTCACTCGCCGGCGCTTCACTCGCCGGCGCTTCACTCAAGCTGGCTTCCGGCGTATCACCCTCCGCCGCCGCGACCGATTCGGTTGGGTCGACACGCTTCGCTCCCGGCAGCCGATCGCGCAACGCACGAGCGAACTGATGGTCCGGCTCTTTGTCGAGCACTTCATCGAGCATGTTGCGGGCACGCTTGGTGTGGCCTTGGGATGCGTAGATCTCCGCCAAGGTCACGGTGGCCACGGGCGGCTGATGGCGTAGCGGCGTCGGACGCGCTCCCCCGCTGCGCACAAGCTCCGCAGCTTCGCTCATATTCAGGCCCTGGTCGATCAGGCTAGCGACCAGGTCCCGCGCCACCCCCAGCCACCCGCGAGCGCGTCGACGCTGGTGTTCGTCCGTGTAGCTGCGTCGCACGATCTCGTCGACCAACTCCATGCGCGTCATTACCTCCGCACGAGCCACGCCAATGCCCGAGGCCTTTGCGATGAGGTCATTGCGAGACAGCTTCTCGAGCGCGTCGCGATTCACTCCGCGAACATAGCGTTTTTCCGGCACCTTCGGATCCTGGGGATTTTGGGTCGAGGCCCCATCCGGCCCGGGGGCACTAATCTCGCGATTTTGCGGAACTTTCGCCTGGAATCGGCGGTGGCGGCAGCGCGCTCGCGTGCATCGGCTTTCAGAAAAAACCGCGGTTCTTGGGCGACTCCGGGCAAGCGGCCTCGGCGACGGCGCGGGCGAGAGTCGCGTCCACTGTGATTTGCGCCTTCAGTGCATCGAGGTCCCCGAACTTCTGCTCGCCGCGTAGCCCCTTCAGCAAGTGCACGCGAAGCTGCCGGCCGTAGAGGTCCCCGGCAAAGTCCAGCAAATGGACTTCTACGGAAAACCCGGCCCCCACCGTGGGGCGGACCCCGATGTTGGCGACTCCATACGCCAGCGCTTGCGTGCCTTCATCCACGCGGTCGACCACGCAGGCATAGACCCCATGCGGCGGCAGCAGCTCGACCACCGCGTCGAGGTTGGCCGTTGGAAACCCGATCGAGCGCCCGCGGCGATCTCCGGCCACGACCGTGCCCGAGAGCGCATGCGGACGCCCCAGGATCTCCCACGCCTGGTCGAGCTCGCCACGCTGCACGTGAGCGCGCACGCGGCTTGACGAATACGCCCCTTCAGCGTCACCCAGCAGCGAGAGAGCGCGCGCCTCGAAGCCGTACTCGCGCCCCAGCTGCACCAGGGTGTTCAAGTCGCCAGCGCGCCCTTTTCCAAATCGGAAGTTGTTCCCCACGATGGCGAGCCTGGCCCGCAGCGCTTCGCTGAGCAGGCCTGCGGCAAACTCCGCCGGCGAGCGCCCGGCCAGCTCGAGGGTAAAGGGTTCGACCACCACCGAGAGATCCGGCGCCGCTTGCGCCAGTAGTTCGATCTTGCGGGACAGTGGAGTCAGCACATCCGGCGCTTTGCGTCCAAGCACCGCCGCCGGGTGGGGGTCGAAAGTGAGCACGACCGGCGCGAGCCCCTGCGCCGCCGCCTCGGCACGTAACTCCGAAACCACGCGTATATGCCCACGGTGCACACCGTCGAAATTGCCGATGGCAACCAGCGACCCAGATTGAGGCGCCTTGTAGGCTTGACTGCCGTCCACGCGATGATTCACGGCGCGGCGCTCTTACTACACTGCGCCCACACCGGCCATCCTTGCCTGCTGGCCCCCAGGTAGGAAAAGGGTTTTCGCGCTGAACGCCGCGGGGTACCAGGGAGCTGTGACGCCGGAACAAGCGCTACAGGAGGCGAAGAGCGGAGAGCTGCGGCCGGTGTACGTGGTGGTCGGCGAGGAGCGCCACACCCAGTCCCGAGTGTTGGCAGCCCTGCGGGCAACCGCGGTCGGCACGGATTTGGCGGGCATGAACGAAGAGAGCCTGGTGGCGGGGGAGGCCAGTGTCGATCAAGTGCTGGGCGCCGCGCGCACGCCACCGATGTTTTCCAAGCGCCGCCTGGTCGTGGTGCGCAGCGTAGAGCGTTGGGAGTCCGCGAAAGGCAAGAGCGCGGACGCGCTGGACCGTCTCGCGGAATACATCAAAGAGCCCATGCCTTCGACGGTGCTCGTACTGGCGGCCGACAAACTGGACAAGCGCCGGCGCTTCATGACCACGGCACAGAAAGCGGGGGTGATCGTCAACTGCGCGGCGCTCAGCAAAGGCGAATTGCCCCGCTGGGTGGTCACTGCGGCGGAGCAGCGCGGCAACAAGATGTCGCGCAGCGTAGGGGAGTTGCTGGCGGAGCTCGCCGGCCCCGAGCTATCCGCGGTCGACGACGCGGTCGAACGCGTCTGCTTGTTTGCCGGCGCTGGCAACGAAGTCACTGAAGACACCGTGACCGAGTGCGTCGTGCGGGTGCGCCCCACCACCGTCTGGGAGCTGGTCGGCGCAGTGGGTCGACGGGATGCTGGTGCCGCCCTCGCCGCCCTCGACCGTGTCTACGACCCCCAGGATCGTGGCCTGCGCCTGGTCGGCGTGCTGGCGTGGTCCACGCGGCAGCTGATTCGCTTCGAAAGCGCGACGCGGGAGGGCGCCCGGCCTGAGGAAGCCGCCAAGCGGGCCGGCGCGCCCCCCTTCAAGGCGCGAGAACTCGCCGAACAGATCAAGCGCATCGCGCGGCCAGAGCTGGAGGGTTTCCTGGAGGCCCTGGCGCGCGTGGACTTTTCGCTAAAAGGCGGCTCAAAACGCCCGCCTCGGGCCGTTTTGGAGCATGCCATCTTGGCCATGTGTCAGGGCGCCGCAGGCAAGGAACGTGGGGGCGCTGGCCGTTCTGCACGCCATACGGCTTGACCCCGGCCAAGCTGGGCCCCAAATTCTCGCTCAGCTCACATCTCCGCCCCCGCGCCGCGTTAATATTTTTCACCTTCGATGACCCAGCAGCTTATCGACCCGAGCGTGGCAATGAGCGCGATAGTCGACCACGCAGCCTCCGCGCCCGTCCCGACGGAGCACGGCACTTTCGATTTGCACGTGTACCGTTCGCGGCAGCCCACGGATCACGGCCTATCCAACGATCAGCTCGCCTTGGTTCTGGGCGACGTCGCGGCCGCCGCCTCCGTGCCGGTGCGCGTGCACTCCGAGTGCATTACCAGCGAGGTCTTCGGCAGCCTGAAGTGTGATTGCAAGGGCCAGCTGGATCGCGCGATGGCGGAAGTCGCCAGCCGCGGCGTTGGCGTCATCATCTACCTGCGCCAAGAAGGCCGTGGCATTGGACTCGCCAACAAGATCCGCGCCTACGCACTGCAGGCCCAGGGCGCCGACACCATCGAGGCCAACGAGCTCTTGCACTTGCCAGTGGACGCCCGCCAGTACGACGTCGCAGTCGCCATGCTGCGGCACTTGGGCGTGGGCACCGTGGAGCTGATGACGAACAATCCGGAGAAAGTCCGTGCACTGCGTCGCCTGGGCCTCAGCATCCAAAAGCGTATTCCCATGGTCGTAGCCGCCAACCCACATAGTGCGGACTACCTAGCGGTCAAGAAGCAGCGCATGCAGCACGAACTGCCCAGTGGCGTATTCCATCAGCCACCCGTCACCGACGGCGACCCACCCGCCGACGACAAGAAGTAGCTGCTGCGAAAGGCGGGGGATCATGAACAACATCCAGTCAACCGCGGCTTCCGTGCTGCGCTTGGGGCGCGGTTGGTTCGTGCTCTCCGAAGCCAAACAACCCGCAGAGCCCCTGGAACTCTACGACCACGAAGCCTGCCCCTTCTGTCGCAAGGTGAGAGACGTGCTGAGCGAGCTCGACCTGGAGTACATCGAGCACACCTGCCCCAAAGGCGACCGCACCAAACGCCCCTGGGTACGCAGCAAAGGCAGGGAGCAGTTTCCGTTCCTGGTCGACCCCAACACGGGCAAAGAGTTATTCGAAAGCGAAGACATCATCACGTATCTCTTCGACACCTACGGCGGAGGACGCTCGCTACCGGCGCGGCTCGTGTCTCCGCTGAACACCTTGTCTGCCGCCGCTGCATCCCTCGTGCGCCCGCGGGGCAGCCGCGTTCGCCCCGGCTGCGAAGAGCGCAAACAGCCTGATTTCATGCCCACGCTGTGGAACTTCGAAGCCTCCCCCTACTGCCGCAAAGTGCGGGAAACGCTGTGTGAGCTGAACCTGGACTACCACGTCAAGAACGTGGCTCGGCGCGGCATCCGTCGCCCGGAACTCGTCGCCCTCGGTGGCAAGATGATGGTGCCTTACTTCGTCGACCCGAATACCGACACTGCGATGTACGAGTCCGACGATATCGTCGCGTATCTGAACCGCACCTACGGCTGAGCCCCGCATTTCCCAGCGTGCCGCCGGATCCCTCGCGGAACAGGCAGCCGGCCCCCGCACGCGATCGGTTCTCGCGAGCGCGAGTGGCCTCGTCCGGAGTCGGAGTCAGAGTCAGCGAAAGAGTCAGAGTCTGGGGCGGGTGGGCAGTGCCGGGGTCAGAGGCTGTGTGGGCCGCCACGGCGCTACGCGCCGCGGCGACCGGGGCGGTTTCCGTGACGGGGGCGAGCGGGGCGGGATCTGTCCCCCGTTGGGGGATTCCCCAGCGTCGCGCCCGGCGAAAAGGAGCACTGCACGTTCTGCCCTCGGACTGCCCGACTGCGGGCGCAGTGACAGCCTCCGGCTGGCACGAGCACTGCTAGCGACGTCGCCCCGTGGGGCAGTCCTGCCACTGCCTCTGTCGCCGCCGCCGTCGCTGCCGCCGTCGCTGCCTCTGTCGCCGCCGCCGTCGCCGCCGCCGTCGCCGGCGCTGCTGCCGTCTCCGACCCTGGTCCCTGCGCCTGCCGCTGCTACCGACACTTGCCGCGAACTTGTGCGCTTCCCAAAGCAGTGCCCCTCGCCCAGCACAACTGATCGGGCAGACTCACATTTCTCATGCCGTCCGGCCCGACTTCCGACCGGGGGTGCAGCGGCCCCCCCGCACGCCGCGGCGCCGGCGTCAGTCCGGAAGCGGCAAGTTCTCAAGCACCCACGGATGTTCATGATGATCCCGCGCCTCGGGATCCGGCACGTGACCGGGCTCTACAATGGCGCGGAGCCGCTCAAGGCTTGCGAAGTCGCGCTGACTGACGACGTGAAATCCCTCGCGCAAGAGCATCGCGGCCGCCACGCCGACGCCGCGGCGGTGCTGCACGGGCTCTTCGAAGCGACAACCGATGGAGATCACCTGACTGCCGCAGGCGCCGCTGCGATCCGTGAGCAGGGCAAAGTCAACGCGCTCGGCGCGCGCCAGCGCGAGCATTGCCCTGGCGCCTTCGAGCATGGCCGCGGTCAGGTCGCGGCGCTTCTCGTCGAGCACGCGCGCTTTGCCGTCGAGCACGGCAAAGCCGTCGCCGTCGTGCAGATCGGGCATGCTGCGCGGTGTGCCCAAGCGATAGTCCTCGGGACAAAAAGGGAATGTGCGCACCGCAGGGCCGCGCAGCCACTGTGGAAGCTTCGCTCCCAAACCATAGTCCGTGCCGTCCACGCCACAGGCCGCACCGGACAGACAGCCACTGAGCAGCACCCGCCACGGATCGGCAGCACTCGGGCGACGCAGAGCATCGATCAACTCAGGATGGTGCGGCAGTCTCACTTCTTCGCTTTTTGGAGGCGCGCTTTGAGTCGACTGGCGTAGCCGAGCTTGTTCTCTTGTTTGGTGCGCCCGATAGCCAGAGCATCATCGGGCACGTCTTTGGTCACCGTGGTGCCGGTGGCAACGTAGGCGCCAGCGCCGATGGTGACCGGCGCGACGATCTGGCTATCGCTGCCGATGAAGGCGCCCGCACCAATGGTGGTCTTGTGTTTCTGGAAGCCGTCGTAGTTGCAGAAGATCGTGCCCGCGCCGACGTTGGCTTTTTCGCCAATGTCGCCATCGCCCAGGTAGGCCAAGTGGTTAGCCTTGGCGCCTTTGCGCACGATGGTCTTCTTGGTTTCGACGAAGTTGCCAATGTGGGCGTCGTCTTCGATCACGCTGCCGGGACGGAGGTGCGCAAAGGGGCCGATCTGCGCGTTGGCTCCGACTTTGCTCTCGGTGATGACTGAGTTCGGCTTGATATTCGCGCCGGGGCCGATATCGGAGTCGGTGATCACGCAGCCCGCATCCACGTGGGCGCCGGAAAAAATGCGGCTCTTCCCGCGGATATGGGCGCCTGCGCCGATGCGCGCGTCTTGCTCGACCTCCACGCCAGTGTCGATGTGCGCGCCGACCTGCACGCTCACTCCAGCCTGCCCCAGCCGCGCTGCGGTGCGCGCAAAGAGCTGCGCCTCGGCTTCGGAAAGCTGTGCGCGGTCGTTGACCCCCAACATTTCGTCGCGGGCGCCAATCAGGGCAGCCGCGCGTCCCGCCTTGGCGGCGATAGCGACCGTGTCTGTGAGGTAGAGCTCGCCCTGGGAGTTTTCGCTCGTGATCTGAGCTAGCGCCTGGCGCAAAAACGCGCTGCTCGCCGCGTAGACGCCGGCGTTGATCTCACGCACCGCGCGCTGTGCGTCACTGTCGAGATCACGGTGTTCGCGGATTTCCAGCAGCTTGCCTTGGGGGTCGCGCAGAATACGTCCGTAGCCCGTCGGGTCGTGAAGCAGCGCACTCGTCAGGACGAGATCGGCTTCAGCGAGCTCGGCGCCAATACGCGTCAGGTGCTCAGCACGCAGCAGCGGCGTGTCGCCACAGAGCACCAGAACACGCTCGGTGTCGACTTGGTCCAAACCCGCCCGCGCTGCATCGCCGGTTCCCCGTGGCACTTCTTGAATCGCAACGCGCAGATGGTCCACCCCAAACCAACGCGTGAGCTCCCCATGCACCGTGTCGCGGTTCTGCGGCGATAACACAACCACCACGTAGGCTGCGCCCGCGTCGAGCGCCGCGCGTACCGGGTAGTAGATCAGCGGCCGTCCAGCCGCGGCATGCAGCACCTTCGTTGTCGTGCTGTGCATGCGCTTGCCCTCGCCCGCTGCGAGCACGATGGCGGAAAGCGTCGTCATGAACGCGACTTTTGGCATGGCGAGTCCCGCGCTGCCACGCATGTTCCCGCAAATACCCAATGACGCGCCGCGTTAGCATGCCCTCCTGGGCCAGACGGCGATATGCTTGTCGTCTCATGTCCTATCGCCTCAAGTCAGTCTTACTCTCCAGTGTCGCGGTGAGCCTCAGCGTCTCTTGTGCCACGGACTTCGACGACAAGCGCAAACGCACTGAGCCCGTGGCGTCCCTCGGCGACGACTTGTACTCGGCGGTGTGCGATCGCGTCGGCGCGAGCGTGCTGACGGAAGATCTGCGGGGCGCGAGCTACCATCGCGTCTGCCACCGGGACGCGCAAGGCAACTACGCGGACACCGTTGACGAGAGCCTACTGCCACCTGCCGTCGGGTCTGCAGGCGTGGCGCGACACCTCTCCGTGGCGAAAGTGCATGCCCTAGCGCGGCGGCGCGTGGATTTGATCAACGCTTTCAACGCGACCTTCAGTGACGATCCCGTTCCCGATCCCAAGGGCGGCACCGTGCGTGGGCACGTGGCCCTCGACCAGTTCCTCAAGCGCCTTGGGCCGCTCTACGATTCGAACCCCATCGACAAAGGCGGCTCAGGCGCACGCGAAGCCCTGCTGCCCAGCGTGACCCGTGCCACCGGACGCCTATTTGCGGGCCTGGCCGGGCCCGGTCGCGACAACATCACCAAGAACATCGATCCGAACAAGGCGCTGGCAGCGCGGGAAGCACTGTCTCGTCTCTCGGGTCGCCTCGGCTACCGCCCGTCGCGAGTCGCTCTTGGCGCGCTGCGCCCGTCGCTCGCATACCCGGAGCTGCGCGGCCTGACCCAGACCTTCGCCCCGCGACTGGCGCCCGGCGGCCCATTCCGCGACGCGTTCCAGAACGTGCTCGGCATGGCGCAAAACCAGCTGGATACCAGCGAGCAAAAGGCCCTGGCGTT
>CALMUT010000132.1 GCA_937872925.1 uncultured Myxococcales bacterium
GCACGACCCGGTAGAGGCGGTGCTGCTGTGCGACCACTTGCTGGTGCTCGACGCAGGGAAGCTGGTTGCCCAGGGCGATCCGCGGGCGCTCTTGTCGCAACAGAGCGTCGCGGCCGCGCTGCCAGAAAGCGGCTACGAAAACGCTTGGACCGGCAGTGTTGTCGCGAGTCACGACGCCGAATGCCACGTCCAGCTGGCCCCAGAATTGGAACTCGCTGCCACCAAAAGCCGCGAGTTCAAAGGCGCCATCGGCGAGCCCTGCGTGGTGGAAGTCAGCGCGCGGGACGTGATTCTCGCCCGGGGTCGTCCGGAGGGGATCTCCGCGCGCAACTGCCTGGCGGGCCACGTCGCCTCTTTGAGCGATCACACCGGTCACCTCCTCGTCGGCGTTCGGCTGCAGGAAGACTGCGTGATCTTCAGCGAAGTCAGCCCCGCCGCCGCCCGCGAGCTGGAATTGGAACTTGGCGCGTCCGTGACCGTGGTGATCAAGGCCAGCGCTTGTCGCGCGCACGCCTGATCACTGCCCTCAGGGGGTCGCCGCCTGATTGGCGTAGGCAACGTGATCGCGGCACTGCTGCGCCCGGAGGGACGGGCACGCAGGCAGCGGCGTCGTGACAGGCACACCGTTGACGACGGGCAGCACGAGACTCGACGGCCGGGTCTGGTCGTGACCGATGTCGTAACTGGCGGCGCCACTGAACTTCTTCAGTTCGAAGCGCCATTCCGCACGGCTATCCCCTGGAGTATCCACGGAAATGCGCACTCTGGAGCCTTTGCGCAAGATGTGTGCGAACGCCGCGATGCCGACCCGCACCTCCACCCACTCGCCGGGCGTGAGCGCTACGTTGTCCGAAAGGGCGTAGCTGTGCTCCGGCCAGAGCTCTGTCGAACCTGTAGCCATCTTGCGATGGCTGGCGCGCAGCCAACCGCTCTGAATGAACATCTCTTTCCCGTCGGGGCGCACCTCGCTGAGATTCACCTCGACATCGGCATCGTCCACGGTCGCGCGCAGGAACAAGTCCACGCTGGCCGAGCCGATTAGGACTTGGTCCGCAGCGAGTGGGGCCGACTCGAACACCACGGCTTTCCCCGCTTCGGGTTGGACCCAGGCGTAGTCCGGGAGCAGATCCCAGATCTTGCCGCCGGGCGCCAGAATACCGCGCTCGCCCGCTGCCGGATCGAGGGCAAAAGTCGACGCCGCGAATGTGTCCGTTGGAGGTGTCGACGTCAGGGATCCGTCGCTCTGCATATACAGTCGCGTCGGCGTCGTGGCGGGCGGCCATGCCGGGAACTTATGTTCGAACGTGCCTTCCGGTGCCCCTGGGGTCGTGCTGCCGCCGTTTTCGAAGATGATGCGCAACTCCGGCTCGGACTCATACGCCGCCAGCGCATCTGCGTGACTAGTGTAAGACGCGAAACGGTCTGCAGGCATGTTGAGCTGGGCCTTGAAGATCTCGTTGAAGAGCAGCGGCGCGAGGGTGCGCACCGCCGGATCAATGGCGGGCACGGCTTGCTTCACGTACAAATCCAAGAAGGCCGCCCATTCCACCAGGATCTGGGGAGCAAATCCGTCCGGATGCACGCCGTTGTAGGCAGTGAAGCGCCGGGTCTTGGCTTTGGTGAATTTGTCGAACAACGTGAAGAAGTACGGCCCCGTCTGTTCGTCCTGAAAGCTGCAGGACATGAAGACGGGCACTTCCACTTCGTCGACGAATCCGCTGGGATTGATCGGGTCGACGACTTCCGGCGTGTAGAACGGGTTGTCCCGAGCCTTCTGGATGATGTCCACTTTCTGGGCGTGCAGCAGCTGGTTCTCTTCGCAAATGGTGTCACCCGCATCGACTTGTGCCTGTTCCCAACCTTGGGCGTAGGGGTCGGCTTTGCGGAGCACGTTTTCTGCCCAATTCAGGGCGAAACCATTGTTCAAGATCCCACCGGGCGCCAGGGTCGTGAGGGTGTTGCCGATCACCGATAGCGGCGTGATTGCGGCTAGGCCCGGGGGGCGCTCGCGGGCAGCGAAGGGCTGCGAGATCCCAGGGTAGGATAGCCCCGTCATGCCGACGTGGTTGTGCAGCACCCAGCCTTGAGCCGCCACGGTCTCGATCACATCGTAGCCGTCCAACTTTTGAAGCGGCTCGAAGAAGTCGTAGGCGCCTCCCGAACAGCCCGTGCCGCGCATGTTCACGCCCACCGTGGCATAACCCATCAGCCCGGCGATCAGACCACTCTCGTCGTTCGGAGCGTCGCACAGCACGGGGAGCTTCCCGCACAGGCTGCCATAGTCACCGACGGGCTCCCCGGGCTTGGCTGGAGAATACCCCGAGTAGTTGACGACCGTCGGGTACGGGCCTTTTTCGATGGGCCCGGGCAGCGTGATGTAAGCCGCTAGCTTCGTGCCGTCGCGCATCGTGATGTAGTTCACCCCCGCGACGAGAGTTTGGTTCGAGTAGAAACTCTGCGGCGGCTTGCTGCCTTCGATGCTGAGTACTTCCAGATCTTCGACGCGACGCTCCGTGGCTGCCTTTTCGCGCACCGTGTAGCCAGTGCCCGGCGGGACCTGTCGGAAGATGAGGCTGCCGAGATAGTCGACTTGTCCTTCGTCAATTGCAGCGCCCGATGCATTGACCAACTCCAGGACGGCGTCGGGCTCAGCATGGGTGATATGCAGTTGCTCGACGCTCTCGCGCACGGAGAAAGGCGCACTCGGCGCTCCCGCACCGCCGCCGCCGGCACCGGCGCTCCCTCCAGTCCCAAGTCCTAGGCCCGTGCCATAGGACTCGTCCTCGCCGCAGCCGAGAGCAAACACGCAGCTGAATACACACACAAGCAGTCGACGCATGGTGCGGCACACTCTGCCGGCTGCGGACGGCGTACGCAACGGCGGACTGCATGCCACAGCCACCTACATGGTCGACCGTAGCCGTGGCGGCGTTCGCTAGAACCGTCCCACGACGCTCGCCTGCGCGCCACCCGGGATGGGAAGCAGCATGCCCGTCGTCGCCGGGGCGGTCTTTTCGTCGCCTGCCGTGAGCAGGAAGTACGTCGCCGCACCCAATCCCGCGACGCCGACCACCAGGGAAATGTCCCCGAATAGGAATGTGCGCTCCACGTCAGACACGGCGTCGTCCGAACAGTTGGGCTTGCACGCCTCCAGGTCTTCTTCGTCGCCGAGGCCTTTGAGACCAAAGTACGTGAAGCCCGCGAGCCCCACGACGCCCACACCACCGAAAATCCAGGTAGCGGTGGGGATCCCGGAGCCCGAACTCGAGTCCAGCTGAGGCTCTGGAGCCGCCGGACCTCCTGGGCCTTTGGCGCTCTCCTCAAACTCCACGGTGATGGCGCGGTTCTTTTCGCCCACGATCACGACGACCTGTCGGTCCACCGGCTCATGTCCAGCAAGTTCGAATCGAAACTGATGGGGCCCCGGATCCACACCGATGGCGCGCCCTTCCAAGCGGTCCGCGAGCTTCTCACCGTCCATCAGCACCTGGACCTCGACAGCGTCGTTGCCATCCGCACGCTTCGCCCGAAACACGATGGACGGTTGCTCCTTGTCCATCTCATTGAGCCAGGACGTACAGTCATTGCGGGCAATTGCGGGGCACGCCTGCTGCGCGCATAAGAGGAGTTGCTGGCGTGCTGCCCGCAGCTTGCCGTCCGCTCGAAACTTCTGAGCGGAGGTATGCGCATCGACGCATGCGCTCGCGTCAATGTCCTGGGCGGCGGCAGGAGCGGCAATCAACAGAGCGACGCAAGCGACCCCCCAAGCCGCGGCCCGGGGGCGACCTAGAAACATTCTTTTTTGAGATGTTTCACGCCTGCCTTGTCGAAGTAATACGGTGGATTGCACTGAGCCGGTTTTTGCGCCTTTTCGGGCCAAGGCGCAAGCTTTCCGGCACCCATCGTCCGAGGCGGCTGTTTCCTAGGTGGGGCCGCCACTGGGGGCACCGAAGCACTGGGTGACGGCACCGCCGTTGAGCCTTCAACTGGCGGCTCGGCGCTTGTCTCGAGCGGCACGTCGGAAGCTGCGGAAGCTGCGGAAGCCGGCGACGCGGACGGGATACCGCTCGCGGCCGGCGTAGACGCGCTTGTCGCCATGGCGGCGCTCTCGCCGCTGCTGCTGACGACGGCACCCACGAGTGCAAAAACGAATAGCAAGCCCACCACGCCGGCAACCAGCATCATGTTCCGGCGACGTCGGGCGTCGTGGCCTGGGGCTGGGCTCTGCGCCATGCTGATGACCGAGGCGTCCGTAGCCTGAGTCGCCGTTTCCTCGTCTGGGCGAGCGTGTTTGTGGCTGTTCTCCCGCAGCGACAGCGAATCCGGCGTGTGCGGGAACGAGGGCTCGCTTCCGTCGCTCACGCTCAATCGCGCCGCCACGGACATGTCGGCACTCATGCCCTCGATCGCCTTGAGTTTTGCCGAGCGCAGGACCAGGGCTTCCTTCGCGATCTCGTGCACCCATTTGCTCACCTCGCGCGGGGTGGCCGGCGCAACGGTATCTTCGAGTGCCGTGGCCATATCAAAGGCGGAGGCGTAGCGCTCGTCCGGATTGACGGACAAGGCTTTCAAGATGACCGCGTCGAGCTCGGGCGATGCTGAGTCATGGTGCTTGGATGGGGCTTCGGTCACGCCCTCCATGATCGACGTCGCGATTTGCCATTCGTTCTCTCCCTCGAAGAGGCGTTTGCCGGCCAAGGCTTCCCACGCCACGACCCCAGCGGCGTAGACGTCTGCGCGTCGATCCACCGGGCCGCGTTTCAGTTGCTCCGGCGCCATATAGCGGATCTTGCCCTTGAGCTGCCCCTCCCGGGTTTCCTGCAGGCGCCCGGCAGCCTTGGCTACGCCAAAGTCGACGACCCGGGTCACCCCGTCGCTGCCCACGACGATGTTCTGCGGCGAAACATCTCGATGCACGATTTGCAGCGGTTCGCCGCGCTCGTCGGTCGCGTCGTGGGCGGCGTGCAACCCGTAAAGCGCTTGGGACAGCACCGCGGCGACGATGCGCGGGGGGACCTGGACGTTCTGGCGATTTGCGGCACGCAGCAAGCGCGAGAGGGATTCGCCGTGCACGTACTCCATGACCACAAGCAACTCGCGGTCCAAAGCCACCACGTCCAAGGTCACCACTACGTTGGGATGCCGAATGCGCGCGGCCAGGCGTGCCTCGTCAATCAACATCGAGACGAACTCGGGGTCCTGCGCCAGATACGGATGCAGGCGCTTGATGGCAACGGTGCGTGAGAAGCCAGCCTGGCCCAACAGCCGGCCGAGGTGCACGGTCGCCATGCCGCCGCGCGCGATCTGAGCGTATAGCGCATACCGCCCGATGACCTTGACCTCGTCCGCGGTCTCGGCTGCCTCACCCATGTTTCACCCCCCAGACTAGCAAACGCGCGGCCCGAGACGCGAGAGAGCAGCCAAACCGCCCCCCGACCGGGCGAACCCGGCTTCTTTTGTACGGATCTTCGTCTAGAGCTTGGCCGCCCGGGCCCGCAGGCTGCTGCGGTCAGACTGCTTGAGGGCTTCGATCAGCGCCGCCTCCGTCGCCTCGTCGATCCCCAGCGCCGCGAAACGCTCCCGCTGCGGCGCGATGCGCGCGTCGACCAGCACGTCAGCGACCATGACCATGCGCACATGAGGTGAGTCGATGGCCGCGGGGTCGTGGTGTGCGGCACAAGCGTCCACGATTTCTGCGGGCAGGCGCCAGGCCATCGCCACTTCCGCACCGGCGCGACAGTGGTACTCGTGGACAAGGCGTTTCACTTCGGCCTTATCCGTGGGGGGCGGCGTCATGGCGTCGAAGATCCGATACAGCCGAGACTCTCCGATGTTGTGCAATAGCCCACACATGTAGTCCATGTCCTGCGGAAGCCCCAGCGTGGCCGCGACGGCACGGGCGGCAACCGCACACTTCACACTGTGCTCGAAGGATTCCCGAACCTGCGTTTGGTAGCGTCGAAGCCCGCGGGTCGTATTGGCGTACACGATCTGAAACAGCAGATCGCGGGTCCGCGCCAACCCGAGGCGCACAATGGCCGCCTGGGTATTGGAAGTGTTGAATCCGCGCCAATACGCCGCACTGTTGGCAACCGACAGGAACCGCGCGGCAATGGGTGGATCCGTGTCCACAAGCATGGCGAGTTCGTCGACGTTGGCGGCAGGGTCTCCTGCAAGCTTGACCGCCAACGTTGCCACCTGAGGCAGCACCGGCAGCGCCGTCCGTCCCGTCTCCAAGCGGCGGATCAGCTCTTGCTCCAAGTCTGACCCCACTCGGTCTGGGATCGTGACCGCCGCGGCGCTCATCGCACACCTCCAGAAGCGCGCTCCGAAACGGGCTCGCTCGTTGGCACCACCCGCGGGCGTCGTGCCGAGACCGAGGAGGGGGACTCCTGCTCCGGCGCATACATCATCACGCAGTTTCTGCCGCCAGCTTTCGCCGCATAAAGTGCCACATCCGCCCGGTGCATGACTGCCTGCGCCGTGTCGTTTTGCTCCCGTGGGTCGAATACCGCCGTGCCGATGCTAACCGTCACGCGATCGATCCCGCGCGGTGGTTTGATGTTCTCGACGCCCTTCCGCAGTCGCTCCGCCACCAGGCGGGCGGCCTCGGGCCCGGCTCCCGCAACCAACACAACGAACTCTTCACCACCATACCGCCCCACCGCATCGCCGGGTCGCAGCCCTGCTCGCAACACGTCGGCAATGGCAACCAAGACGCGATCGCCGACCTGGTGTCCAAGACGATCGTTGACGTTCTTGAAGTGGTCCGCATCGACAAAGAGCACGCCGAATCGTTCCCTGCCCTCTACGCGATCCTGAGCGCCGCGGTCCAAAGCACGTCGATTGGACAAGCCGGTAAGCGGATCGACCTGAGCGTCTTGGCGCAACAGGTCGCGCTCGGAGCGCACGCGCTGCAGCACGTCGAGATGGCGCTTGTGCCGCAATTGCACTCGCACGCGGGCGCAGAACTCTTGTTTGCGCGCGACGTTCACGATGAAGTCGTCGGCACCGGCTAGCAGGCCATGCACGACCAAGGACTCTTCGGCCTCGCCGAAACTCAGCAACACGACGGGCACCGTGACGCGGGCTTCTTGGGCCTTCAGATCACCACAGACTTCCATGCCACTGACTTCCTGCTGCTCAACGTCTAGCAGTACGAGGTCCGGCTCGTATTCGGCGACGAGGCGCGTGCATTCGTCGGCCTCCGTCACAATCAACAGGTCCCAACCCTGATCCCCCAGACAGCCCTCCAGCAACTTGCGGCGGGCCGTGTCCGGAACGACCGCCAGCACCCGAGGAGCATGCTCGGAGATGGGAGGAGCACTGGAAAGACGGGGAAGGTCCTGGAAGATGGGCGCGACCATGGGCAAGGCTTCTGTTGGGGTAGGAACGGCAGCTCTTCCAAATCCCTTAAATCTAACCCGGACTTAGCGGCCCGCAGACCCCGGCCCAATTCGCAAGATCCCCAAAAAACGCGGACAAATCCCCCGGAGCGGTGTGGCAGCGGGTTGGGCCCCCCAACGATGAACCTGTCGTCGACCCGGCGGGCGCTCGGCGCCCGGGGAAAGGCTGGGCGCGTGGTGCTCTCACCAAAGGGATCTCACTGCGCGGCGGTCGTTTCCGCCTCGGACCGGACGCCGAAGACACGCTCCATCAGACTATGGCCGGCGTAGATCAGGGGCGTGAGCAGAACGGCCACGCCGAGCTTGAGCACGTAGCTGGAAACGACGATGTTCACGATCTGCCCGGTACTGAGCAGCCCCACCCAGGCCACCAGGTTGATCGCCACCGTGTCGACCATCTGCGAAACCGCCGTGGAACCCGTGGCACGCAGCCACAGCAACCGGCTGCCCGTACGTTGGCGCAGCGCGTGGAACACCCAGATATCCACCAGCTGCGCGATCAGATACGCCGTCAAGGACGCCAAGATCATCCGCTGGGAACTCAGGAAGACGCGATTGAACGCCTCGTCGGTGACCCCAGCCCAGCCTGCCTCGCGGGTCAGGGCCGCGATTGGGATCGCCCCGGCAATGAAGATGAACACATACGCAAGCGCCGCCATGGCAAACCCAATCCAGGTGACCATGCGCGCCGCACGCTTGCCGTAGAATTCGTTGAGCAGATCCGTCAGCAGGAACGTCACCGGAAATGGGATCATGCCCACGGTCAGGGTAAACGCGTGCCCGGCGATGCTGGTCTGCACCAACTTGCCGCCGATGATGTCGCCCACGACCAGACAGGTGACGAACACCGCTGAGAGCAGCAAGAACAGTCGGGTGCGGGCGTCGAATTTCACACCGAGCTCCCACCTTTTCACAATGCGGCTACGCGCCGCCTACTACGGCGTGAGCAACTTCGTGAGCTCGTCCAGAGCCGTTTCCATGCTCTTGGGCGCGCCTCCGCTGTAGCTGCCGAATCCCCGCCACACGATCTTCATCGTCTTGAGATCGACGATGTAGCTCCACTCGCGGCTCTGCAGCGCCGTGAGGGTGGGGTCGCCGGGCTTCGGCTTGACCACGCTGACCTTCAGGTTCTCGGACTTGATCCACGCAACCAGGTCACCCGTGTACAGCACCTCTGTCACCAGACCGCCTGCTTGAACCGCCGCCGCACCTTTAGCACCCAAGACCTGGGCTGCCTGTTTGCAGCCGGGTCAGGTGAAGGCCGATATGTGGATCAGGCCGTAACGCTTGCCGCTCTTGCGCATCGCGTCCGTGCCGTAGTCCATGTACGGCTTGGAGTCGCTCTGGGTATCGGCGGTCTCGTTGACGTAGCCTTCCCATTTCAGATCCGCGATGGTGTCTCCAACATCGTTGCCGTAGGGCCCGGGCGGATAGTTCGCCGCGATGCCACCCGCTCCGGCGCTACCGGCGACCCCGGCGGTCCCGCCAGTGAGCGCGCCTCCGGCGCCTCCGGACACCGCGCCGCCCGCGCCGCCGCTGACCGCGCCGCCTGCACCGCCTGTCACGCCGCCGCCACTCCCGCCCGCAGCCACGCCACCGCCACCCGCAGCACTTCCGGTCGCGTCGTCGCTCGAGCAGGCGATCAACGTCGCGGTGAGCGAGGCCGTCAGCAGCGCAAGGGCGCTCAAGGATGCGGTGATTCTGCGTCGATTCATGGCTTTTTCCTCAACCCCACCCACGTAAGGTACTCGATCCCCTGCCCCGGATCCATGTCCACGCGCGTGCCGTCCGCACTGACTTTCGCTGTGGCGATGACTTCGAACTGCGCGGGCGCGAGCCACTCCGGATACAGGTAGGTGCCCAGCGCCAATACTTCGACCGCCTCGCCAGCCGAAAATCCCGCCGGCGCGGGGAAGCTGAGTTGCACCTTGGTCGGCTTGCCCTGGTCGTCCTGAAAGCCCGTCTCGAAGGGCGTGAAGTGGAACAGCTCCGCGACGTTCATGTTCGGCGCGACGAAGGCTGCGTGCTGCGCCGGATCCACACGCAGCGCGCGGAACAGCTTACCGTCATTCCCAAGCGCAATGTCTTCGACGTCGATCTTGACCACCACGCCAGACGGCACATCGAGGGTCACTCCGGCGTGGGTCACGCTTTGCGCCGGTGCCCCGTTCTGGTCGCTCTTGACCACGAGCGCTTCGCCGCCGCTGGGCAAAGCAAGGGAAAGCAGATCCCCGGCGACGAAGTCGTCAGCGGCGCTGTCGGGAAGTTGGAAGTAGAAATTAGTGCGATCGGGCCGCCCATGCGGCAGCGTCGAATACTGCGCGGGGTCGAGGCGCGCGCCCACCGCGACCTTGAAAGCGCCGTCGGCCTCGGTCTCCCCGTAGTAGCAAATCGAGCCGCACACGCTCATCAACAGCTTGGGGATCCCCGCGCCCTTTTCGTCGACCACGCGCCCGGACACGCTCTGGATGCAGCGTGCTTGCGGAGACGGATCGCCCGAACATGCGCCCGCATCCGCGCCGCCAGCACCCGCACCACCGCCGGTGCTAGCGCCACCGCTGCCATCCGCCGACGCCGATTCGGAACTGCATCCCAGCGCAAGCAGACACAAGGTCACCAGCGACGACCAACCCAAGCGCGGAGTATTCACCGCCGGCAGTGTAGTGCGAAATCAGGCCAGCGGCAGACGCTCCCGGAGATATTTGGCAAGAATCCGCCGTAAGCCCGGGCCGCGCGCGTGCTTTGTCGCCGCCGCTCGCGGACTGGGACTACTCGGCGCACGCTTTTGCGATGGACACGCAGTTACCGGCGCCCGCGCCCACCGCGAGGTAACACGCCTCACAGGCCTGCGGGCTATCGATGCCCAAGCAAGCCGGCGTTGAGGTGACGGGAAAGCCCATGCCCTCCGCGGAGTTTGCCGCGCATTGGGTCTCGGAAGCCGATGCCGTTGGCTGCAAGGCACACAGCGACTTGCAGTCCGAAACGCTGTCCGCGCGGGCGTTGGTGTCGTCTGAAGAGCACCCCAGCATGGTGACCGTTCCTAGTCCGAGCACTGCTGTGATGAAGAGGCCTTTGATGATCATGTCGGGTCCTTTCGAAGCATGGGCGCATCCACAGCAAGCCCCGCGCCAGCGGGCGAAACCCGCGCGCATAAGGCAGAAGACTGCCGCCAGACCCGCCGGATGGAGGGGCAGCGCCCACCGCGGCGGTCGGCTCTCACCTGCTGGGCGCAGTCCAGGCGCGCCGCGGTCTTCAGAAACCGGAGCTACGCGACCCACAAAGATTGAGCCCAGCCACGAAGCACGGCACGATGGCCTTCGTGAAGCTCATCAGCTGGAACACGCGCGCGACCGCCAACCCTGCAGACATCGCGCGGCGGCTCCGAGCCCTTGGTCGCTTCGCGCCGGATTTGGTCGCGCTTCAGGAGATCCAGGTGGACGCGGCCGAGGAGTACGCAAGTCTGCTGGGCGAAGCTGAATACAGCCAAGTGGTGCAACGCGCCGGGACCAAGCGTCGCCATGGGCTGCTGATTGCGTCCAAACGCTGGACGCTCACGCGCTTGGCACTGCAGCCCTTCGTCGTGCCCGAATCGGACCGCGACTACCCCCGCCCGGCACGCCCAGCAGACTGGCGCGTCACACCCCGGATGCTCTCGGTGCTGGTGCAAGCGCCGAAACGGAAGTTCGAGCTGCATGCCGCCCACGTGCCGCCGGGCAGCAGCGCGGATTGGGTCAAGATCGACCACGTGCGGGCGATCCACGCGCGCCTGCTCAAGAAGTCTTCCACGCCGCGTATTCTGTGCGGCGATTTCAACGAGCCGGCAGCGGAAGCCAGCGACGGTAGCTGTTTGCCCTGGGGTTCGCCGGGCCACCAGCGCGGCAAGTACTCGGCGGAAGCCCGCGCCACGAAGATCGCCGCGGTGCGTGCGCTGTTCCAAGACTTGGCAGCCGTAGGGTTGCTCGACGTGTACCGCCAGCTGCATGGCTTTGCTGACGAAAACGCCCACGCGCGCCCACGCACCGCGTGGAGCTGGGCCGCAGGCAACGGCACTCGGCGGCGCTACGATCACATCTTCGCGTCGCCGGAGCTCGGTGCCACACGCGCAACGTACCTGCACCAACTGCGCGACCGCGGCCTGAGCGACCACGCCGGATTGCTCGTCGAGTTTGATGCCTAGGGCGGCGCCGCGAGTGCGCCTGGGCGCATCTACCCACGGCGCGCGGTCCGCGGCGGTGAGCCGCCGGCGGGCGGCGGCAGTGGTGCCCGGGCCCAGAAAAACCGTGCGAGCGCTCCTTTCGTGAGTGCTTTCGGCGGGCACGCCAAGGATGCGCTCCATACGTACCCCCGCCATCGCTTCGATGCGGCGAAGGTCGCGGTCACACGCGCAACGGCGCTGCCGGCATCGAAGTACGTTGTCGGGTGCTTGTCCTTCGGCTGCACGGGGCTTCTGCTCTTGGGCAGCAGCATCGGGTTGGCCCTGGCAGGGTTCGCGGAGCTGATCGTCGTCGCAGCCCTTGTCGCCATGATCCCTTTCATCGCAGGCATCGTGAACATGCGACCCAAGACAAGCGCCGCAAAGGTGCTCGACGCAATGACATGTCCGCAATGCAGAGCCGCCACCACGCGCAGGGTGGACGCGTCCACGAAGGCTTATGTGCTGGTGTGCGAGCAATGCCGCGTGGTCTGGGAGACTGCGGTACCCCTCCCGGGCGACGGGGACCACATCCACACCCAAACGGACCACCACCACCACCACCACTTTTGATCGGGACGCGCGTCGGAGAGCGCAACCTGCGTCCCCCATGGCGTCCCCACCTGGGCGAACTTTGGAGCCGCGTTGGTGAAACTGGAACTGGCGCTGTGGAGATCGCTCGCGTGTCGCTGCGCTATCCGGTAATGCCAGCCCAGGCTGCGCCGCCCAGCATCGTGAGCACGATTGCGTAGCAAGGGAATCATGAGGCCGGAATCCCGCTCACAAGGTGCGGCACTGTTAACTAGTGCCGCACC
>CALMUT010000133.1 GCA_937872925.1 uncultured Myxococcales bacterium
CCGCGACGGGTGGCGTTGGCGGCAATACCGGCGGCGTCGGCGGGAGCGGCGGCGCGTCCGGCGGCAGTGGTGGCTCTTCCGCGTCCGGCGGCACCGGCGGCACGAGTGGCGGCTGCATCTCTGGCGCGACGGGCACCCACGCCGCGCGATTTCGCTGGGCCGGCAATGGCTCCGGCTCCACAGCGTACGTGGTCTACGAGCTCAACACCTTGCCCGACACCTCGAACTGGAAGGTCGGCGCGTATTCCCAAAGCATCGGCTATAAGCCGGTATTCAATGACGTCTTCCTCGGTGTGGGCGGACTCACGCTTTCGGGCACCGTCTTCATCGACGTGGACTTGAGTAGCGTGGGCCTCTCGTCGATCAAGAACGTGACGCTCTCAATCTTCGGCCGCAGCTACAACACGACGAGCAGCGGCAGCTACAGCTGGCAGACCTTCCAAGGCACCGGCGCCTCGCCCTACGGCGGCGTCTCCAATAGCGCGCCCTATCAGTGGTACAGCGCCAACGCGACAGCTGCATTCACCGCCGGCAACGGCGGGATCAAGCTGCGCATCAAGCCGGGCGGCCCGTCCAACTCCCTGATCGTCAATCGCGTCGAGATCTGCTTCGACGCAACCTAAGGCCGCGGGCGGGCGCGGACTGCCGCCTGGGCAGAACCGAACTCTGCACATCGGGGTTCGGCCACCGGTCAAAAGCCACCCGTGCTTTTTGTTGAACGCACCGCGCCGATGCGGGCACACAGGAACGTAATGCCACTTTGACGCTTCGTTTCGAGGGCGAAGTGGCGCGTGCCTTCCGCGACTTGCGCGCGGAGTTGGAGGTTCTGTGTGTGCACCTGTCCGCGCCTGCGTGCTGGCGTTGCTCTTCGGTCTGTCGGTTTCACGGCCAGCGCTCAGCCAGCCGCGGAGCGAAGCCGTCGTCACGCCGCCGGTGCTGAAGTCGGCGCCGTCCAGGGACGTCCCAGGAGACATCGAGCTCACCACGGAAGTCAGCGTCGTGGTCGAACTCGTCGTCGAAAAGAACGGCACAGTGAGCGAGGCGAAGGTCGTGGAAGGGGTGAGCGCGGCACTAGACGCACTCGCGTTGCAGCGTGCGGGCACGCTGCAATTCGCGCCGGCCACCCGAGACGAAGAGACCGTCGCGGCGCGCATCCGATTCCGCATGACCTTCACGCCCAAGCGCACGCCGCCACCAGATCCCGCGGCAACAGTAAAGCCGCGCGCGCCGGTGACTCCGGCGCCCGCGACGAAGTCACCGGCACCGCAAACGCCCCCCGCACCCACCACGGGCTCCGACGAGCCAGAGTACGGCGGAGAGGTCACGGTTCAGGCACCACCGCGCGGCGCCACTCGCCGCACCCTCGCGGGCGACGACATGAGGCGTGTGCCGGGCACCCGCGGGGACGCGTTCCGCGCCATCGAGTCGCTACCTGGCGTGTCTCGCGCGCCCGCCGGCGAAGGCGAGCCGCTTCTGCGCGGCACTTCCGGCAACGAGAGCAGCGTGCAGCTGGATGGCGCGACGATCCCCCTCTTGTATCACTTCGGAGGACTGACCAGCGTGGTGCACTCGCGCCTTTTGGAACGCGTCGACGTGTACCCGTCGAACTTCTCTGTCCGCTATGGTCGCGTGCTCGGCGGTGTTGTCGACGCGAAAACACGCAACCCGCGCAGCGATGGCTTTCACGCGGTGTTGGACCTGTCTCTTCTAGACAGCTCGGCACTCGTGGAAGCGCCGATTTCCGATCGCAGCGCTGTGGCCCTGGCCGCGCGACGCAGCAACCTCGACTTTTACTTCGCTTCGTTCGTGCCCGACGACGCTTACGCAGTCATCGCAGCACCGGTGTACTGGGACTATCAGGCGCTATTCGTGCATGCGCTTTCGCCGCGACACGAACTGCGTGTACTTGGCTATGGCAGTCGGGACCGCATTGAGCTGCTTCTAAACGAACCTGTGGAGAGCGATCCCACCCTGCGCGGCAGCGTCGGCGGCGCCCTGGAGTTCCATCGTCTGAGTCTGCAAGCCCGCAGCGGCTTCGCTGGCGGCGTTCGTCAGGACGTGTCCTTGACGCTGGGACATGTGCGGCTGGGACAGGTTGTCGGGGAAAGTGTGGACGCGGACCTTTCGGTGCTGAACGTGGACGGCCGCGGCGAGTGGCAAGTGCCCTTCGGCCGAGCGGCGAGCTTGACCCTTGGCTTCGACGTGGTGACGAGCTTTTCCAAGGGCAGCTATCGCGGCAGTCGGCCACCCCAACTTGAGGGCGATCCGCGCATCAACGAGGCGGAAGCGAACCAAGCCCAAGTGCAGCTCGCCGACCGCTTCTCGAACCTGAGCCCGGGCGCCTACGTCGAGCTGCCGCTGACGCCCGCCCATGGCGTGCTGCTTTCCCCGGGCCTGCGTGTCGATCACTTTCGCGCACTGAAACGCACAACCCTCGATCCCCGGCTGACCGCGCGACTGCTGCTCTTCGGTCAGACCACGCTGAAGGGCGGGGTCGGGCTCTTTACCCAAGAACCGCTCTATTTCGAGACCCTCGCCGGCATCGGCAACCCGGACTTGAAGCCAGCGCGCGCGCTGCATCAGACCGTCGGCGTGGAGCAAGGCTTCGGTGAAACGGCGTCAGCAGGCATCGATCTATTCGCCCGACGACTCTTCGACCGCGTGGTGGCCACGAAGAACGGCGCCGCGCCTTACTTCGAAAACGACGGCGCCGGACACGTGTTGGGGCTGGAACTCTCGGGCCGCCTACGTGCAGGCCGCACTTCCGGCAGCTTGGCCTACACGCTCTCGCGCAGTGAGCGCCGCGACCACGATGCTCCGTGGCGACTCTTTGACCAGGATCAAACCCACAACCTAGTGACCGCCCTGCGCCAGGATCTCGGAGCGGGTTGGATCGTCGGCGGACGCTTTCGGCTCACCTCAGGCAGTCCCCACACGCCGGTGCAGGGCAGCGTGTACGACGCCGGCACCGGCTTGTACCGACCCCTGTACGGCCGCGTTGGCTCTGCTCGGGACGCTGCCTTTCATCAACTGGACTTGTTGGTCGAGAAGACGTGGAGCTTTCCTGAATGGAAGTTGGCGGCGTATCTGGATTTGCAGAACGCCTACAACCGCCAGAATCCCGAAGGCATCAGCTACTCCTACGACTACTCCAAGAGCGAAGTCGCCACGGGCTTGCCGATCTTCCCCAACCTGGGCCTGCGAGGAGAGCTGTGATGCGTTGGACCCATTGGGCGCTACTACTGTGTGTGAGCTGCGGCGACCCGCTGCACCCGCCGCAACGGATCGAAAAGAACCGCGTGCTCGGCGCACAGGTCGTGGTGCCGGGACAGGAGCCACGTGCGACTCCCTCCCGTGGCGAACCTGTAGCGGTCAGCTTTTGGATGGCGGACCCCGGAACGCCGGCTGCGTTGACCTACGCCCTAGCAGTCTGTCAGCGGGACGACACCCTGACCGGGATCCCCGGATGCAGCGGCGGCGCCATCGCGAGGAGCAGCGGTAGCGGAGATCCTGTCTTGGACTTCACGCTGCCAGCAGACTTGCCCCCGGGCGATCGACTTTTGGTTTTGGGGGTGGTGTGTGCCAACGCCAGCGGCGTCATCGGAGACGTGATCTCAGGATTTCCAAACGCCCTTGGCTGCGCCGGCGAGGGTGCGCAGACTTCTCGCGTCATGTTCGACGTGTTCCTGAGTCCGGAGCACGACAACAACAACCCAACGTTGGCAGACGAGACCATTCGCTTGGACTCCGCGGACTGGAGCGCGACTCTGCCAACAGACGTCACCGCGCCCTGTGCGGGCACGTCTCCGACGGTGGGGGCCGACGGCGCCGTGCACCAGATACGTGTTGGAGTCTCGGCGGATGACCGCGAATTCGACGGCACGCGCAGCGAACTGAGCGAGCTTGCGAGCTTCTCCACCGCGGGGGAACTATCTCGGGCGTTCTCCTTCATTGAAGCGGACTCCGACGCGACAGAAGTCACCCTCGACTGGAAAGCGCCGCGCACGGCGCCGGCCGGTGGGCGCAGCGTTCGCTTCTTCTTCGTGCTGCGCGACGGCCGCGGTGGTGCGGACTACTCCGAGCGCACGCTGTGCGTGGTGCCGTGATGGAGATGACTGAAGGGACGATCCAATGAACATCGTAGAAAAAATGTCTGGGCTTTCTCAAGCCGGTGCGGGCTGGGTGATGTGGGTTTTGGTAGCGCTCAGCGTGGTTGGGCTCGGCGTGGTCCTCGAGCGGACGGTCGTATTGCTGCTCTCACGAGACAACATGCGCGGCCTATCCCAAGACCTCTCCGCGGCACTGTTGCGACGTGACCGCACCCGCGCAGCGCATCGGTTGCAAGAATCTCCCTCCTTCGAAGCTCGCATCGCGGGAGCCGCCCTGGAGTGCAGCGATCCGGCGCAGGCTCGCGAACGCCTCGCGGGCGCAAGCGTGCTCGCGCGTCTAGACATGCAGCGGCACCTGGCGTTCCTCGGCACGCTGGGAAACAACGCGCCCTTTGTGGGGCTGTTCGGAACGGTGATCGGCATCATCCGTGCTTTTTCCGCCCTGGAACAAAGCGCTGGGCAGGTTTCAGCCAGCTTGATGAGCGAAGTGGGCGAGGCGCTCGTTGCGACCGCCGTGGGTCTTCTGGTGGCGTTGCCCGCAGTGGCGTTCTTCAATCTATTCCAGCGCGTGATCGCCGCCCGACTCGGGCGGGCGCAGGCCCTGGCCCATGAAGTCATCGCGTATCTCGAGCTGGAATCGGCAGGAGACTGAGATGCAAACTCCCGAAAGCGACGAGGAATTCATTTCCGGCATCAACGTCACGCCGCTAGTCGACGTCGTGCTGGTGCTGCTTGTGATCTTGATGGTGACCGCGACGACGCTCGCGTCGCAGGGGATCCCCGTAGACTTGCCGCGCAGCAGCACGGGAGAAAACACATCGGTGTTGCTCGCAATTACCCTCGACGCAAAGGGCGGCACGTTCTTGGACGCACATCCCGTTAGCGACGCGGCTCTGCGCTCCCAAGTGCGCGCGGCGCGGGCCAGGGATCCGCAGCTTCGCAGCATGATCGCCGCGGACGGCAACGTGCATCACCGGCGCGTCGTCGCGATAGTGGACCTGCTGCGCCAAGAAGGCGTGACTCGCTTTGCGCTAAACGTGCAGCCCCAAGAAGCGCATGTTCGCTGACTCTTCCAAGCTGCTCATCGCTGGCGTCGCTGTCAGTACCGCACTGCATGTCGTGGTGGGCGCGCGCCTCGAGGTCGCCGCACCGACCCCACGCGAACGGCCGCCTTTCCAGGTCGATTTCGAGATCGCCGCGGCCGAGTTGCCACCGCCAGTACCGACGCAGCCAAGCCCGCCGCCAGCGGTTGCGCCAGCGGAACCACCGAGCGCCGCGCCGAACCAAGCGCTCGCGACCGTGCGCCAACCCGCGACACCACCCAAGGATCCACCGACGCCGGAGCCCGCGCAGGCCGAGCCTCCCTCGGAATTGGACCTGACCGGCCTGACCATAAGCAGTGACGACGGACACTTCAGCGTCCCCGCTTCGACCGGCGGCAAGCGGCGCGGTCCCATCGCACGACGGCGTTCACGCGTCCAAACCACGCCCGCGCGTCCAGCGAAGCCGGCAACCCGAAAGCGCCCGGCGTGGGTGGCGTTGGCAGATCTCTCGAAGAAGCCGATTGCGCCAGCGTTGAGCTCTGCGCTGCGGCAGAACTATCCCGCAGCGGCACGCGCCCAAGGCGTCGCCGGGGAAGCAAGCGTGCGCGCACAGATCGGCGCCGACGGAGTTGCCCGGAGCGTGCGAGTGCTTTCGGAATCCCAGAGCGGCTTCGGACAGGCCTGCCGTCGCAGCGTCGAGGGCTCGCGTTGGGGTGCGCCGCTCGGCCGCGCAGGCACCCCCGTGGCCACGACGGTCGTGTATCGCTGTAGATTTCGAGTCGAGGGATGACGAGGCGTGCACGAAATGGCATCGAGCGGGCACACAGCTGTATGCGCTTTCTTTTCGTCACCTTCTTGAGCTGCTTCTTGGTCGTTTCGAGCGTAGGCCTAGAAGCGAACGCTCAAGACGCGGCGCCTAAGGCGGCACCCAGTGCGCACCTGGTGGTGCAGGTGCAGGGCGCGACGGACACACTCCAGGCCGACGCCGTGCGCCGGGAGATCGCCCGCGAGCTGGGGACTTCCGTGAGCAGCTCCGCGCCGGAGTCCGGCGCCGCCGACGTGCTCGAGATCCGGATCGCGCAGCAACCCCTGCGCGCCGAAGTCGTGTTTCGTTCCAAGGCCGGCAAGCAAGTCGTGCGCTCCATGGCGCTGCCGTCGGATCCCGATCGCGCAACAGAAACCATTGCGCTCTTGGCGGGAAACCTGGTGCGAGACGAAGCGGCAGAGCTGCTGCGTGCCCTCGAATCTGCGCACGGCAGCAGAGCGACGACCCACAACGAAACGACCGCTGCGACGGGCGCGACGACTTCCGGCGCCGCGGCGAGCAAAGACGCCACAGCTTCCGCGCAGGGCAACGCGGCAGGCGCGACCGCGAAGCTGGAACCGGCCGCTTCCAACGCCGCTGCGCCGAGCAACGAAAGCGAGCCGAACGTGGCGCGCAGGATCGCGACGCCAGCCTTGGAAGAAAGCTTCATCGACCTCGCGTTCTTCTACCCAATTTCCTATCCCGAAAAGCCGCTACAGAAGCGCTTTCGTCTCGAGCTGGGTCTCTTGTACGGTCGCATTGGAGCGCTGGAGGGAGTGGGTGTCGTCGCGGGCGTGTCTCGCGTACAGCACCATGTGCACGGCGCTCAGTTCGCGGGGATCGTGAACTGGAACCAGGGCGAGATGCGGGGCGTTTCCATCTCCGGGGCAGTCACCTGGACCGCTGGGAATGCCCACGGGTTCACCGGCGCGGGCGCGTTCTCGATGACCCGAGGCACCAGTCACGGCTTGATGCTCGCGCCCGTCGTCGTTGCAGGCGGCCTTGACGGCGTGCAGGGCGGGGTGGTCAGCGTGGCGGGGGCTGGCAGAGGTGCGCAGGCTGGAGTGGTCAACGTGACCGGGGATTTGAACGGACTTCAACTCGGCCTGCTCAACCTGGGCGGCAAGGTGAGCGGCGCGCAGATCGGTCTGATCAACGTGAGCGACGAGATCGACGGCGCTCCGATAGGGCTGATCAACGTCTCCAGCAAGACGGACTACAGCGCCGTGGCGTATTCGTCGCTTCAGTTTCCGGTCAACGCGGCCTTCAAGATGCGCAACGGTTATGTATTCTCCGAAGTCGGGGGCGGCTTCGCTTTCGGTCGAGAAGTCGGCGACAAGAAGCGAAGCACGGACGTGGCGCGGATGGGCGCATTTTTGGGCGGCCATCTCGCCGCCGGGCCGCTGTTTTTCGCGCCGGCGGTCGGATTCGATACGGAGCTCCCCACGACGAGCTCATCGGCGAACGAGCGCCAAGGCGTCGTGCGCTACCGGGGCGCAATGGGCTGGCAACCCGTGCCCGCCTTCGCCCTGCTCGCCGGCGCAGAGCTGCGCCAAGAAATCCCCGAGGACACCGGGACCTCCCGTCTAGATTGGGACGCATTTGCCGGAGTCGCTCTGTTTTGATCGCGCTTCTGCAACTAAATGACAATACTTTCAGCGGGTTGGAGAATCGACTGACAGCAGGTGAACGGAAGCGCGATGAGCGGGCACCAAGCCATGAGGACGAAAGCCCCGCGCGCATGTCGCTGTCCAAAGTCATCCCCTTCCCCGTATCCCAGCGAGCGGCTTCCGCGGAAGACTCACTCGTCGACCGCCTGGCGCGGGCAGAACCGAGCGCCGTGGGCCGCGTCTACGACGAGCACCACACTGCCGTCCGCGCTTTTGCGCGCCGCCTCTTGGGAAACGAAGCGGCCGCGGAAGATCTGGTGCAGGACGTCTTCGTGGCGCTGCCTCGCGCCGTCAGCAACTTTCGACAGACGTCTTCATTGCGGACGTTTCTGATCGGGATTGCGGTCAATCACGCACGACACCATCTGCGTAGTGCCGCACGGCGGCGCGCAGCCACGGAGCGAATGGGAAGGGAGCCAGAGCAAGCCGCGCCCCCCACGCCCGAGCAGGACCTGCGCAGGCGACAGTTGGCGGATCTGTTGACCCGCGCGTTGGACCAACTCTCTATCGATCATCGAGTCACCTTCGTGCTGTGCGAAGTCGAAGAGCGCAGCTCCAAGGAAGTCGCCGAGATCACACGGGTACCCGAAGGCACCGTGCGCACGCGCTTGCACCACGCCAAAAAGCGGCTGCGGGTGGCTCTGGCGCAAGAGGGGATCCGATGACACGAGACGTGTTGGACCAAGCAACCCGGGCGCTGGCGGATCTTGGATCCGAGCCAGCACCCCAGGCGTCTGCGACGCGCGCACGTGTGTTGACGGAACTACGCGGACAGCGGAGACGACGCATCGAACGACGCATGTTCGTCCTGCCCGCAGCCGCCATCCTGTTGCTAGGCACCGCCGCCGCGGCCGCAAATGGCAGCCTGGGCCGCGCGTGGCACTGGGTCGATGCCACCCTGTCTGCGCCAAGGGAACCGGAACGCGCGGAAGCCACCTCCGCCACGCAACCCGCGACGGGAACCGCGGTGGCAAAACTCCCGGAGCCGACCGGGGCAACTGCGCCCGGGGAAACGGCCGCCAAATCGGAATCGCCAACTCCGGATCCAGCTGGACCGAGTGCGCAATCCGACACGCAGGAGGCTCTCACCGCGCCCAAGTCCCCGACCGCGACCGAGTCCGCGACCGCGCCCAAGTCCGCGACCGCGACCGAGTCCGCGACCGCGCCCAAGGAAGCGACGGCGCTCAAGAAGGCGGCCGGAAAAGCCCCCGCGACGCGCGGGACCAGCAGCGCGGCGGCGGCGCAGCGCGAGACCGCGGCGACCGCGGGCGGCGCACCCAGCAGCGACGTGCGTCCCTCCAGCGCCGATCCCGCCGCAGCAAACCTGGACCCCAATCACGCGTTGTACCGCGACGCGCATCAAGCACACTTCGGCGCCCGAGACTACGCGCGTGCCCTTGCCGCATGGGATCGGTATCTAAAGGCGGTACCCGCTGGCCGGTTTGCTCTGGAAGCGCGCTACAATCGCGCCATCTGCCTGCTGCACCTCGGCAACACCGCCGCCGCGCGCCATGCACTGCAGCCCTTCGCCGACGGAAAGTTTGGCGCCTACCGAAAGGACGAAGCCACCCGCCTACTCGACGCCCTCGCCCAACGCGACGCCGCAACCGTTCCGTAATCGGCACCCGCTGGCCGGTTTGCTCTGGAAGCGCGCTACAATCGCGCCATCTGCCTGCTG
>CALMUT010000134.1 GCA_937872925.1 uncultured Myxococcales bacterium
GCGGAATCCGTCCGTCCCTTCTTTGCCGGCCTGCGGCAGCTTCGCCACGAGCTGCTCGTGTCCGCCACCCGCATCCCGACGCGGTTTCTTGGACGCGACCCCGCCCTCGCCTCGCATCACCTGTCCCAAGACAGGTACCGCCCCCGGGCACGAACTCCACGCGCCCACGAGCCACCCGCTCCCGGGCCCCCCGCATTTTTGGATGGGATGCCCCCGCGCGTCCGCGTCACTGCGCGGTCGGCGTGCTCGGCTTCGCCCCCGCGCGACCCATGGGAATCCCCGACGGGGGACGCCGGCGCCCCCAAACGCGGGCGCTGCGCCCGCGCGGGGGACGCGAGCTCCCCGACATCTACGCTATCCAAACGCCACAACGCGCCGCGACGTGCGCGGTGCAACAGCGGAATCGGAGCGTGGCCGTGGCATTTGATCCCAAGTGCGTCCTTCCAAAGTCCTGCCGGCCGCCTTCTTGTTCTTTCCACCCCATTGCTTGAAAAAGAATGGAACGCGCGCGCGCCGACACTGGTCTCGTAGATCCACCACCCACTCTGGGTCCATTGGGCGCGCCTTGTGTCCGGATTCGCCGCCGACGATCACCCAGTCGATTCCGCTCAGGTCCAGGTTTGGCAAGGGGCCGAGCAGCGGCTCCAACGATAGGAACTTCGTGCTGGCGCGAGTGCTTCGGAGGTCGTCGATGCGACCGGTATAGGCGTCGCTCTCGACGCTCACGCCCATCCAAATGTTCGGCGCCCACTGCAGCCTGCCACTCAACTCGGCGACACGCGCGCCGCGTTTGGTCAGCACCTGAAAGCGATGCCAGTGTGCCCGCGCCATGACGTCGAATACCTTGCGGATGTAGGACACCGGGACACCGTCGTGAAACAGGTCGCTCATGGAGTTCACGAAGATGGTCTGCGGCTTCTTCCAGCCGAGTGGTAGCTCCAGCATGTGCGGCTGAACTCTGAGCTCGAAGCCGCCCGCGTAGTTCGCCTGCCCCATCGCCTGCAGCCGCCGCGCCATCCGCTCGGCGTAACAGTGCTTGCACCCCGGACTGATCTTCGTGCAGCCCGTAACCGGGTTCCACGTGGACTCCGTCCACTCGATGCCCGAGCCCTGCGCCATCAGCGCTGTTCCTTGAGCAGGCTTCTGGCAATCCTAAGCGCAATCGGCTTGCCCCGATCATTGCCCACCCCGGCCAGCACCCCGAGCTTCCGCTCCGTCCAGTCCCCGCCGAATTTGTGGGACTTGTCCGCGCCCCGGGCGCACCGCCGTGCCACCAGAGAACTATACACTTGTTCAGTCTCTCGTCAAACGCTAATCTGGGCGCTCGAGCAACGGGGAGTGGGTCGGTGGGAGTAGTTGTCTACCTGCGGGTGTGCCCGGAACGGATCACAGACGACGCTTGGAGCGTCGCCTATGACGAATCGCGGAAGGTGTTGGCGCAGTGGCCTAGGCCGCCGATCAACGCGCGACAACGAATAGTCCGCGGCGAGCAGATCACTGCGTACACGCTGGACTGCGAAACGGAAACCGGCTGGCGCGTGCTCGGAGATGCAGGCACGTTGCGCGTCGCCGAGCCCTTCGATTTTCCACGACGGCTCGCCCGCACCGCGCCAGCCCAAGCGCTCCTTGAGGATGAGGACGTGCTGCTGAAGCTGGTGTCTACGGACTGGGACCAGGGACCACACGCTACGACGCTGTTCGACAACAAGACCCAAGGCGAGCCACACCACACGCTGATCGTCGCCGTTGGGATCTTGGTCGAAAATCTCTTTCCGCGCGCGGCGATCGTCAGCGGCGACATCGATCTTGAGACTGCAAAAGACGCGTGCGCGCAGCTCCGGCGCATCTTTGGCCGGACCTTTGCGCCTCCGGTCGTACTCGACCCAGGGCGAGTTCGAGCCCGTGTGCGTGGCCAGCTCCCAGACGAAGCGGTGCGCAGGTTCCTGGCCGACTACGCGCCGCCAACGACCGGAAGCAATGCGTTGGCCGCCGCAATCCTCGCCATCTCCGAAAACACTCCCGCCGCGCTGTTGAAGAAGCGCGTTGAATCCAGCTTCCGTGCTGAGACCCTCTCACCGGAACTGAAACTACTCGCCCGCGTGCTCGGTTCGAAGCTCGAGGCAGTCGCGCGCCGAGAAATTGACACCCGCCTAGCGCGGGGCGAACTGACCGAGGCGCAGCTCCTGCAGCTGTTTGCAATAGGCTCAAGGCAGATGCTTTGCTTGACGGATCGCGCTTGGGACGAGATCGAAGCCAGCGGCCCGGACGAACTCCGACTACTCGCGGCATTGCCACTGCTCGAAATCGAGGAAATGCAGGTCCGATTCCTGGCGCGCGCCCTGGCCGAAAACCGCGCGCTGCGCCGGTACACAGTGCGCGTATGCGCGAGCTAGACGCACAGCGGTCCGGACCGAGGCCGACGCATAGCACGCGATGACTTGAAGCTCTGGCATGCAGAAGAACACACCACACGCTGGCGTCACGATGACGCCCGGTGATGCAGTTGTAGCAAAGCAATCGACCAGCCAACGCTCCAACGCCAAGCCCAATCTACCTTGACAAAAACTCAACCTGGGCTATCTTGACAAAAGATCAGATAGGACGAGAGTGGCGCTTGAAGACATCGACGTCAACCAGCAACTGCCGCCGGTGCAAGCTCGCAAGCTTCTGTCATACGTGCTGGAGCATGGAACGGTGTTCTTCAGCGCGCATGCGAAGCGGGAGATCGCTAAAGACGCAATGACCGAACAGGACGTCATCAACGTCCTTCGAGCTGGCCGGATCTTCGAGCCAGGAGAGCTAGAACGCGGCTCGTGGCGATATCGGTGCCACACCAACATCTTTTGCGTTGTGGTCGCATTCAGTGATGTCACCCAGTCGATCGTAGTCACCGCGTGGAGGAAGAAATGAAAAAGTGTGTGGCCTGCGGGCAAAGCGGTTTAAAGAAGTCCTCCGCGCTGCTGGACTTCAACGCGGTTGCCCTGGTTGAGGGAACCGTTTTTGCGTGCCAAGGTTGTGGCGAGCGCTACGAAGGGTTCGAGCGGGTTGAGTTGTTGAGCCGAACCGTGGCGCAGCACATCGCGCGCCGAAATGAGCCGTTGCGACCAGAAGAGATCTGTTTCCTGCGTAAGTACCTCGGGTACTCGGGCAAGGGCTTCGCGAATTTCTTGGGAGTTGCGCCTGAAACCGTCTCACGCTGGGAAAGCCCCACATCACCAAAGCCGATGCAACACTCAACGGAACTGTTGCTGCGATACATGGCGCTCAACGAGCGACCGATCAGCGACTACGGTTTGGACAACGTCGGCACGGGTGCGCGCAAATCCAAGCGACCCAAGTTCACCAACCGAAAAGGAAAGTGGCAAGCAGCGTAGCCATTCGCGCAGGGCTTTAGACGCGACGAGGTTTGGCGTTCTGGCGCGCGCGTTTCGGATGTCCCGGTCGTCGCCAGCACCCAATGCTCCGGAGACATGCGTTCAGCAACCGACTTATCCTCATGGACTTGCGCACTTAGGAAGCAAAGGTTATGTAATGTTATATGACAGGATCGGAGGCAACGCCGGGTACGAGTGGGCCGTCGGCGCCTGCGCCGTGGGAAATCATCATCACTGAGTGGGCGCTCGACTCGTATCTCCAATTCAAGAAGGCCGGCACGTTCACCGACCAGGAATACTGGCGGACGATCCGCCCGGACGTGGAGTTGCTCCGCACCGGGATCCCTTCGCCAGAACCAAAGTTCCAGAACTCAACGTTCTGGGGTCCGGCCAAGCAAGGCAACGTGGTCCTCAACGGAGGCTACAAGATGAAGTGGAGGCAGATGGGGCCAGGCAAGGTTCAACTCAGGCTGCCCGTCATGTCTGCAACCCGAAAGGCGTTTCTGTGCGAAGCCTACGTGAAGGCAAACGACAAGGTGGACCAGCGCAAGATGGCCCGGTTCAAGACCCACATGAACCTCATCGCCAAAGGGCAGTACCACTACCGAGGGAAGCTATGATTCCGTTCAAGACGACCGACGACCAGGTCATCCACATCGCTACGATCGTGGTCAAGATGAAGTCGGCAGGACTGGACCCCGCCTTCATCGTGGCCGCGTCCGAGTTGGCTCGGACTGACCAGGGCGTCTACGACCTCATGGCTCTCTGGCTCGATGCCAAAGGAGACGACACCGAGCGAGAGGAGATCATCGCCGACCTCCAGGACTCGATCGACGACTACCGGGACGCGCCGTCGTCGCCGCTGAAGAAGCCGTACATCCGCTACGACCAGCTCGACGACGTCGGAGACCGCGTCATCGAGGAGAAGGCTCGGCTGCGTGACCTGATCGATCAGAACGGCGGCGTCTCTGCCGTGGCGCGGAAGGCTGGGATCCCACAGCCCTCACTAAGCCGGATGCTGAACTCACCCTCCATCCCTCGACGCTCGACGCTGTACAAGATCGCCAACGCCCTGGACCTCTCGGAGACCGAGATCGCGATGGAGTGGACCCGGTGACGCTCGGGGAACTGCGTCATCGCGTCGCGGAGCTCGCTGCCGGACCCCTGAGCAGCGTGCTAAAATAAGCAGGTCTGCAATTAGGTACCTCGTCGTTATCGAACGCACAGACACCGGATGCTCTGCGTACTCCCCAGATCTTCCAGGCTGTGTTGCCACGGGTGCAACCCAGCAAGATGTGGGAGTCGAGATGCGGGCGGCCGTCGCGTTTCATCTCGAAGGCCTCCAAACCCAGGGCCTAAAAGCGCCCCGACCGCAGGCGTTCTCGACCTACGTGGCGGCCGGAGCTGGTCGCCGGAATCTTCGCAACCCGGACACGCTTTGGCAGGTCACTTCGACGCCTTGTCCCTCATCAAGAACGTTAGTGGCAGCACGACGTCCACCACGCCCCCAACTGGGCGCGGAAACTGGACACCGCGCAAGTGACCCATCACGCACAAGGTAACGTTGCCGTCGGCGATATTTGCCTCGGTGGTCGTCACGTCGCTCACGTGGCCATCGAGTTCCACCCTCATCTTCAGTCGCATGGTGCCTTCGACCTCACCGCGTTCCCGCATCGCGCGCTCGTAGCATTCGCGAAACGGCTGGCGCAGCGTAGCCAGAATGCCTTGGACTTTCTGCACGTCGATGGTGCCCATCGGCGGAGGTAGAACTTGCGCCCCGAGGGCTTTGGCTTCTGCTTCTGTTGCGTCCGCGTCGGCAGTGCGCCCCGCGGCTCGCAACACGGCCGCACGCCCACGGAGCACACCGACCAAGTTGCGCGCACCAATCTGTCCAGCCGCGCGCGCGTATCTTACGGCGAGGACGCTGGCCTCAATCGCTTCTTCGTGCCGCCCAAGACGACTGAGCGTGGCCGCCTTCCAATCGTGCGTGCGAAACGCGTCCGGGTGGCCCACGGGCAGGGCTGCCGAGGATATTTGCGCCGCTCGTTCGAAGTCGCCCAAAGCGCCGCGGAAGTCACCCTTGCGAAAGCGAATGCTTCCGGTTTCCGTCAGGGAGTACGCGACGGCCCGGTCGCGCGGGCCCAAAACGAGACGTCGCAGTTCGAGCAAGTCGAGATGATCAGCGAGCGCGGCATCCAACATCCCCAGGCGCGTCTTCATCGCAGCAATATTCGACAGGGTGGTGAGCGAACTCGGATGCCAAGGGCCCATCAGATTCACGAAGCCCTCGTGGGCCTGCGCGCCAAGGCGCAACGCTAGGTTGTAGTTGTGGCGTTCCCCCTCAGCTACGCCCCACAGTTGCACGACGCTCAGCGCACCGGGAGAGAGCGGACCCTGGAGCTTCGTTCTGATCCCCGATGCCTTGCTCAGATCTTCGACCGCCAGGGAGTATTCGCGATTTCGCATGCGCATCTCTGCCCGCGACACGAGCACATCCGCAGTGTGTTCGAACAGCTGGTGTTGTTCACTCACAGCCAGGGCTTCGCGCAAGATCGCAAAGGCGGGTTCGACACGCTTGTGTGTCTTGAATGACGCCAACGCCTGCCCCTGCAATGCATCGGCCAGAGGTGCCCACGCCTGCCTGCGCTGCAGATCCACGCTTGCGGCCTTAAACACATCGAGCGCTTCCTCGTTTCTTTCCAACTCAAGAAGGGCAAAGCCCACTGCGAGCAATACAATCGGATGCATGCGCTGTGCCGATGGCTGACCGACGGTCGCAGTCAGCGCCTCTTTCGCCCGAAGCTTGCTCAAAGCACGCGTTCGTCCGAGAAACAGCGCTGTCGACGCCTCGACATCCGCATACGCCGCGGCCGTCTCCGGGCGCTGACATCCCTCGGCGAATTGACGCGCCGACCGCGCTGCGAAGATCACGTCCACCGCATACTCGGGCTGCGCTCGCACGCGCCGAGTCACTTCCAATAGCATTTGCACGGCGACCGCCCCGCAACCGGACGGGCGAGCGGCTTGCAGCCTCATCACGGCTTCGGCGGCCGCAGCCAACTCGCCCTCAATCCGCCGCGCCTCGCGTGATGCGTAGGCGGAATTCGACAGCGTGAGGTCCGTCGCGACACTACGAATTTCGTTCCGCAGCGGGATCGCATCCGTCGGGGGGGTGGACGCCACAGGCGCTACGGTCGGCGGCGGACCGTGCGAGCAGGCCGTCAACCCGACGAAAACGATCGCACCCACCGAAGCCCGCATCCCCACCCGCATGAGACTTCGGAAAAACTACCACGCTGAGCGGCCTTCTGGGCGCGCAAATCCTAACTGGGCACCGGCGAACAGCGGCAGCCGAAGTAGCCCCGGCGCAGCCCACCAAAGGCGCAAAACCGCAGACCCCGTCGCGCTGCGTTGCCCCGCAGAGCCGCCCGATCTACGCCGCCCACATGCACGCCCGCGTCGTCCTCTGTACCCTGGCCTCGGCCTTGGCTCTCGCCGCATGCAACGAAAAGAAGGCGCCGCCCGACACTCCTGCGCCGACGAGCAGCGACAAGGTCACGGCCGCCCCGAGCGCGCCCCCAACGGCGTCCGTGGTCGCCGCGCCGTCGGCGTCTGCGCCGACTGCGGAGCCGCAGCGGGGTTTGCACGCGCCGGGCAACGACGCCGAGGTCGTCAAAGAAATCGAAAAGGTCACCAGCAGCTGCAAGTGGGGCAGCACTGAGTTCGCGGGTGCGTGCAAACCCATGCAAGACTGGATCGAGTGGGCGAGCTTCCCCGGTCGCCAAGAGATGCTACCGACGTTGGTCGCAATCCTCGCGGACAAGAGCCCCGCCGTGCGTCACCTTGCGGCCACGGGCTTGGCGGTCAGCGGCACGCGACCCATCAAAGACGCGGCCATCGCCAGCGCGCTCTTGGACGCCCTCGAAAAAGAACGCAATCCCAACAACTGCGGAGGGATCGCGCTGCAAGCGGCCGCCATCAAGCTGGCGGACACCCAGCTCGACGAGCGCGCGCTCAACGTCGCCCGCACGCATCCCCTGTCCCTGTGTCGCGTCACGCTGGTCGGCGCGTTCCTGCGCCAGAACCCGGAGCAATACGACTTCGTCATCGAACTGGCCAAGGCGGACAAGGATCCCAAAGTGCGGGGCGAAGCCGTGGGCGCCATGCGCGACGGAGCAAGAAAGGACGCCGCGCGTCAGCAGAACAACTGCAAAACCTGGCGCACGTTTCTGGACGACGCCGAGCCCGAAGTCGCCGCTCGCGCCGCAGAGATGATCGGCCGCGTTGGCGGCACCGACTTCGACGCGCCCTGCGTCGAGGAATGGGACGCCCTGCTGACCCACGTCGAAAGCGCAGCCACCGCCGGCAAAGTCTCGTCCACCAAGTTGCCCTGGGGCGTCTGCGGCTTGTTCGAACAAAAGAAACTCAGCGCGGAACAGAAAACCAAGGCGATCGCCATCCTCCAAAAACTCTTGGACAACAGCACCAACACCGAACCCAGCCGCATGTCCGCCCTCACCTGCCTCGGCCGCCACGACCCCGATGCCAAAACCATCGCCCAAAAATTCGAACAAGACCCCGCCCCCAAAGTCGCCAAAGCCGCGAAGCTGATCTTAGACGCAAAGCCGAACTGAGCGCATGGCCCCATGCCGGGCGCTGCTCCAAGGTTTGGCGCTGGTCCCTTTGGAATTGGATGCCCCCGCACGTGCGCATCGCTTCACGGTCGGCGTGCTCGGCCTCCGGCCTCCCCGCGCGGGGGACGCGACAGGGATGGCGTCGTCCGGGCTGGTCACGTCACCGCTCGTTAGCGCTCATTGCACGCGCCTGAGCGTCACGTTGAGAAAGCGCTTTCCATCAGTCCTATCGGAGTCGGACGTCGGGAAGTCGAGCCGAAGTGGTTCGAACCCCGGCGCCCGCACGCACACCACAGCGGTCGACTCGCTACACCCCGCGCCACCGTACAGCACCTCGTCACTCGAGAAGGTTCCGCTTGAATCGACGGGTCTACCTGGGTCGTTGCACGAACCTTCATCGACATAGACGTGGACTGTCGCGGTTGAGATCGCCGGGCGCGCCTCAGGATTGATCGCGCCGTCAAAGGAATGCCCCGGCGCATCCCCTTCCGTCACGGACCCCGCAAAGAACGCCG
>CALMUT010000135.1 GCA_937872925.1 uncultured Myxococcales bacterium
CGCGCCCACTCCCCCCGCCACCCAACTACGGTCCCGATACGTCTTCGGGCATTCTCGTGAGCCAAAAAGACCAGAGTCGCATCGTGGTGTCCTGGAGCGAAGTGCCACGCGCCGTCGCCTACCGAGTGGAGTTGGCGCGCGACGTTGACTTCTCGGAGCTGGTGGTACGAGAAGAAGTCTCCGCACAAGTGCGCTCGTTCCGTGCGGAAAAGCTCCCGGCCGGCGGCTATCACGTGCGCGTCCGCGCCATCGACGACGAGGATTTCCTGGGGCTCGCGAGCACCCGACGCGACGTCACGCTGGTGTACAGCTCGGTGAAGGGCGGCTCGATCCAAGGCGGAACGATCGAGGCCAGCCCCTACGGTCTACTCCTTTTCGAACAAGACACCTCGCTCGAACTCTCAGTGGACAACGCGGCATTTGGCACGCTGCCCCCACGGCTCGATCTACTGCAACTTGCACCGAAGACGCTCTCCTTTCGCGCACGCGGCAGCGAGCAGGTGACCGAGGTACAGGTCCGCTACAACAAACCGACTGCAGACGTCGCCTGGGCGAATGCAGACGCACGTCAGGTGCGCGTCGCACTTTCCGGCCTGGAAGGCGTAGACGTGCCCACCCGCGTGGGCCCCAAGCTCTTGCTGGCGCAGACGGATGGGACGAGCGTCGAGCTCCCGCTTCGAGCGGGCGCATCGAATTCGGAATTTTTCGCCACGCTGCCCAGCTCCGCGGTTGACCCCTTCGAGCTCGACGTTGTGGACGCTCGAGGGCGCGTGCTGTCCTCGCATCGCTTGGGAGCGGATACGGCGCCCGCCGGCGCCCCAGCGCCAGCCGCAGGTCCCCGCCCCCTCGGGTTGGTCGCGCCCATTGTCGTTGCGTCCCCCGCACTGAGCATGACGTGGTGGGCGCCCAGCGCATTTGGCGCCGGAGCCATTGGAGCAACGGCGTCTCGAGAAGACGATTCTAGTCGCTTTCAAGGACACGCGCGCGCGCAGGGCAATGTGGGCGACCTCGGCGCCGATGCTCTCATTCTCTCGGACGGAGTGGGCGACGCCAGGGAGCCAGATCGCGCCGCTTGGCTCGGTCTCCGTTGGCGCGCGGTGCAGACCGACAGCGGACTTGAGCTGGCCCCCGCAGCGCGCGTCGGGATCCCGACCTCACCCGGCGGCGCGGCACCCCGCGCCGAACTGGCCGTCGCCGTCGCCGTGCGCAGCAACAAGCTGGGCTTGATCGCCAACGCCGGTGGCCGCGCGGCGCTGGACGACACCCGGCTCGGAACGATCCCGGAAGCCCAAGGCTTCTTGCTTGCCGGCGCCACTTGGGACTTCCGTCATTGGCTCACGGGCTACGCCTTGCTCGACGCCCACGCTCTGGCGCGGGACAGTGAGCTCGCGCCGCGCGGTGGCCTCTCGGCAGGCCTAGAGGCCGGTACCGCCTTCATCGGCAGCGTGGGCATGCGGGCATCTCCTTGGGAGGAAGATGGCGGCCACTTTCTGGGGCAGCTATCGATTGGAGTGCGGGAGCAGCTGCCGTGAGTGATCGCCCGCCGAAGCCGGGCAGGGTTCCAAAGTTCAGCGAAGTTGCGCCGGAGCCCACGCGCAACGCACGCACGTTCCAGGCCGAGAACACGTTAGCTTCGGTGACGGAACCGGTCCCACCCATGTCCCCGGGCCCGGGGGTTGGCGTCGTGCTCGGAGGGCGCTACCGCTTGGACGAAGCACTCGCCAGCGGCGGGATGGGCAAAGTGTTCCGCGCACAGCATTTGGATTTGAAGGTGCCCGTCGCGGTGAAGATCCTGCACGGCTTCATGGCGGGGTCCGAAGAAGCCGGGCGGCGCTTCTACCGGGAAGCACGCGCGGCATCCATGCTTTCACACCCGAACGTAGTGAAAGTCACCGACTACGGAACCCACGACGGTCAGCCCTACCTGGTCATGGAGTTGGTCATGGGGGAGTCCATGGCCTACTGGCTGGACACCCACACCACGCCTCCTGCTTTGAGCGAGGTACGGGAAGCGATGCTCCAAGTGTCGCGCGCCGTGGAAGCGGCGCACGCATCCGGGATCGTGCATCGCGACCTGAAGCCGGACAACGTGATGCAAGGCACGCTGCCCGACGGCAAAGTGCTTTGGAAAGTTGCGGACTTCGGCCTTGCGCACCTGGACGATCCGAAGGACTTTGGTTCCACGCTCACGCAAGCCGATGCAGTCGCCGGGACTCCCGACTATATGAGCCCTGAGCAGTGTCGGTCGCTCAAGGTCGGCCCCAGCACGGACATCTATGCCCTGGGCTGCATCCTGACCGAATTGCTGCAATTGAGCCCCCCCTTCGCTGGGGCTTCCGCCATTGACGTCATCTCACAGCATATGTTCACGCCGCCGCCGGCGCTCAAGCGTCCGAACGACGCGGAACCGATACCAGACTTGCTGGAACGTTTGCGCTTGCAGTTGCTGGCCAAACGACCCCACGAGCGCCCGTCGTCGATCGCGGCTGTCATCGCCGCCCTCGAAAAGGCCTTCGACCCCGCGGAAAACGAACGGGCACTTCCAGACCGAAAAGGCGAGCAACCGCTGGGAGCGCGAGACCAGCGGCATCCGGAATGGGTGCAGAGCGCAGGCACGCCGACCAGCGACAGCACGGCCACCATCGTCGTAGAGCGCGTCGGCAGCGGCAACGCGGAGGGCGTGACGAGCGAGGTCATCACCGCCATGCGTGCTCGGGGCTTCGCGGTCGTGGACGCCGGCTCCGACCTCGAGGCGGACATCCGGGTCTTCGACGCGGAGACAAATACTGCCGCCGGACTGTCGGCGCTAGAACACGCGCAAACGCCCGTGGTGATCTGCGCCGCGGGGCTCAGCGCGCCGGACGTCAATCGATTCATCGAGGCCGGCGCCGCGGACGTGGTTCGGTATCCGGTTCGGGGCGAACAGCTGGCACGGAAGCTGTCCCGCATCGCCCGAACGCTCAGGAAACTCTAGCAATTTTAAAGGCTTACCGGCCAAGTCGGCCGCCCATGCTGAGTCCCTGCCGTCGTGATACAACCGCCAGGCCTTGTCTTCTGTCACGACGCCCATCGAGAGCCGGCCCCGCATTGCGGTGCGCACTCTGGCTGTTGAAGTCCTCGATGGTCCTGACAAGGGCGTGCGCGCCGAAGCGACCAGCGAGACCCTCAGCGTCGGCGCCGGCGAGGGCAACGACCTCAAGCTCACCGACGGCACGGTCTCGCGGTTTCACCTGGAGCTAACCCGCGACGAACACGGTGTGCGGCTGTCGGATTTGGGCTCCACCAACGGCACTCTGGTCGGCGATCTCCGCATCGACAAGGGCACCGTGCCACCCGGTTCGGAAATGGTGGTGGGCCGCACGCGGCTGCGGGTCGACGACGGCGAAGGCACCACTGCCGAACTGTACGCAGGTGAGCAACTCAACGAGATGCGAGGCCGTACCAAGACGATGCGGCGCCTGATGGCGCGCGTCGGGCGCGTCGCACGCGCGACGGTGCCCGTGCTGATGATCGGAGAATCTGGCACGGGCAAAGAGCTGGTGGCCCGCGCGATCCACGAAGGCAGCGAGCGCGCGTCGGGGCCATTCGTCACAGTCGATTGCGCATCACTCGCGCCAACCTTGATCGCCAGCGAGCTTTTCGGGCACGAAAAGGGAGCATTCACGGGTGCCCATCGCCAGCATTTGGGCGCGTTCGAGCGTGCCAACGGCGGCACGCTATTCTTGGACGAGATCGGCGAGCTGCCTGCGGAGCTCCAGCCACAACTTCTCGGTGCCCTTGAGCGTCGGCGCTTTCGCCGAGTCGGCGGCAGCAGCGAAATCGAGGTAGACGTTCGTGTCGTCTCCGCCACCAACCGCGATCTACGTGGCGAAGTGAACGCCGGCACATTCCGCCTGGACTTGTATTACCGCATCGCCGTGGTTGTGTTGAAGATCCCGGCCCTGCGCCAGCGCACGGAAGATATCCCGCTGTTGGTGGAGCACTTCCTGCGCGAGGCTGGCCACGATGGCTCCGTGGAGGAAGCTGTACCGTCGGAGGTACTGGCGTCGCTCTCTACCTACCGCTGGCCGGGCAACGTGCGGGAGCTCCGCAATTGGGTCGAGGCCACGCTGGCCATGGGCGAGTCCCCGGAACTGATGGACGACCTCAGCCCCGCAACGGGAGGCGACTGCATCCAGGATCGCGTCGTTGGCCTTCCCTACAAAGATGCTCGGGAAGCCGTGCTGAACGACTTCGAACAACGCTACTGCGCGCACTTGATCGAAAAGGCCGACGGCAACGTGACCCAAGCCGCCAAGGTAGCTCGCATGGACCGTTCCTACTTGATCAAGCTGCTACAGAAGCACGGGCTCAAGTAGAGACTCGGCGAAAGAGCCGCATCACCGCAGCGGCTAGTGCCGCGGGCCGGGTGGCACGCATTGCTTCCTCTGCGGGTTCGGAATCCGTCCGGTACGAGATCAAAGGCGCATCGGGGAAGGCCTGTCGTAGCGTTCGCGCCTGGGACGCGGAGCAAACCAAGATGGCCTCAGGCGTAGCCTCCAGCGCAAGGCCCACATATTCGAAATGGTAGGCAACGTCGATTTCCGCAATGGGCGACAGGAGCTGCGCGATGCGGCCCGCCCGCCGCACGTCACGCTCCAGCAGCACGACGTGCGGACGGCGAATCAGTTGAGCAAGCACAGCCCAGCAACCCCCACTTCCTCAGAGCAACTTGTAGACCAGACTGACTGCGGTGATGGTGTCGGTCTTTTCGACATTGGGCAGGGGATTGTGGTCGTATTTCAGGCTGAAAGTAGTCGCGAGAGAGAAGCCCTTGCCAATGGAGGAACTCAAGCCCGCGTCCCAGTTGAAGCGGCGGTTCTTCCCCTCCTGGACGTCTTGGAGATATTCGATGCCCGTGCTGAAGCTGACGTTTTCACTGATGTTGTTTTCGTAGCCTGCAAAAAGTCGCCCATTGTGCCGCGTTTCGGTCTTGTCCAGGTTTTCGCCAGTCAGTGCCGCGGCTTCGATATTTTCGTCGCGCCGTACGTCGTACTGCAGATCGTAGCCACCTTCTGCCCAGAGCTGCGTCGACTTTTCGTCGATGAAGTAATACGCCACGCCGGGGTCCACGTTCAGTCGAAGGTCCAAACCCTGGAAGCGATCACGCCGCCCGGAGAGCGCAAGGAACAGTGCAACGTTGTTCGATATGAATCGGTCGTAGCGTAGTTTGCCTTGGTAGTTTTCGACGGTGGTTTCGGTGTCTGAGCTTGGGTCCGCCGCTGAGCGCGCGTAGTTAGCGGCAAGTGCTGCGGAAAACTGGTTGGGGCCTCTCCGCATCCGGTACTTGCCCGCGCCCGTCGCGGCGAAGGAGCGCGCGTTGCCTGTCGTCAGCAACGCGCCTGCGGAAATGTTCGCCTCCGTGTTGTCTTTGGCGTCGGCCTCGGCTTCGACGGGTGCCTCGAACCCTCCCGACGCGACGTCGGTCGCGCCGCCAGTCGCCGCCTCCTGCTTCATCAGTCCGGCGGGCTCGTCTTGTGCGGCTGCAGCGGAAGCGAGTAAAAATGCAGCGCCCAGTGGGCCGAAGGAAGTGGCAAGTCTGGTCTTCATCGTGTGTAGTCCTTTTTCGTGTTCGCCAGTCAGCGGTGCGCGAAGGCCCTCTGCAACACACATGCCGCCCGACATCCCGCAAAAGTCCATGCTTTCGCGGCAAAGTGGCGTTGGCTGCAGACGACGACGCGCGGACTGAAACCTACATTCCGGGGTGAATTCTGGCCAATATCGAGCCAGATCCCGATAGAACCCCCTGGCACGGCTTCTGCTTTAGGATGCCGCCCGAGGCCGCGAGTGCCTCCAACAATACGGGACGAGGACATGAGGACAGTAACGACCGCTTTGATAGCTTTGGGTTCGGTGACAGTTTCGGGTGCGGCGCTCGCGCAGGCCGACGCAAGCGGTAGCGCGTCGTTCTCCCTTTCCGCTGACGGCGCGTCGTCGTCCGCCGACGGCGATGCAAGCGCGAAGGGGTACATGTCCAAGTACCGACCGGAAGACGGCTTGGTCGAAGTCGGGATTTTTGGTGGCGTGCTTTTTCCTTCGAAGTCCCACAACTTCCAGGATGAATCGCGACCCCATCAAGCGTTCAAGAGCATCGCGCCGGATATCGGCCTACGCCTCGGATACTATCCGCTCTCGTTTCTTGGCGCAGAGCTCGAGGGCGCCGTGATGCCCACGCGCACCGAAGACGACGATGAATCCGCCGGGCTTTGGGCGGTTCGTGGTCACGTCGTCGGTCAGCTGCCGATGTACAGCATCGTTCCCTTCCTCCTTGCTGGTGGTGGCCGGATGGGCGCGGGCAGCGATTCCATGGGCAGCGACGGCGACCCTGCGATCCATTTCGGCGCCGGGGTGAAGGTGCCCCTAGACGACTTCGTTTCGCTGCGCTTGGACGTGCGCGACAACATGACCCAGAAAAACGGCGCCTCGGACGGAAGCCAGACCCACCATCCTGAAATCCTAGGCGCCCTAACCTTCACCCTGAATCGCACGAAGGCAGCCAAAAAGCCCGTGGACTCCGATCGGGATGGGTTCACGGACGACCAGGACGCCTGCCCGAAGGAGCCCGGAGTCGCGCCGGACGGCTGCCCGATCCGCGACGCGGACAGCGACGGCTTCCTCGACCCGGACGACAAATGCCCCACGGAAGCAGGGGTCGCGCCGGACGGCTGCCCCGTGCGTGACTCGGACGGGGACAGTTTCTTAGACGACCAAGACAAGTGTCCAACGGAGCCCGGGATCGCGCCCGACGGTTGTCCCGATCCGGACCCGGACAAGGACGGTATCGTAGGAGCCGCGGACAAGTGTCCCACGGAACCGGAGACCAAGAATCAGTACGAAGACGACGATGGCTGCCCGGATGAAGTTCCGGAAAAGATCAAGAAGTTCACCGGCGTCATCGAAGGCATCGAGTTCGACGTGAACAAGGACACGATCCGCGCGACGAGTAGGCCAACTTTGGACGGAGCTGCCGAAGTCCTCAACGAGTTTCCGAAACTACGCGTGCTCATCACTGGCCATACCGACACCGATGGCACGCGGGAGCGCAATCTGGAACTATCCAAGGCGCGCGCCGAATCCGTGAAGAAGTACCTGGCCAGCAAGGGCGTCGCCGAAGCGCGCATCGAAACCCGCGGCGCCGGCCCCGATGAGCCCCGGGAGTCGAACGACACCGCGGCGGGCAAACAGAAGAACCGGCGCATCGAGTTCAAGCTGCTCGAGTAGCCCAGGTTTCCCTGGAGAAACCCTAGCGAGCCCGCGCCCCTACCCCTGGGCTGCGGGCTCGCCTGTGTCAGGCAGCGCTGGTAGCTGGAGGCAGCTCAGCCGGCTTCGGCGCGGAGAGACCTAGCGCGCGCACCATCACGAAATCGAGCACGCGCGTCGGCAACAGGCCCGCCAGCCACACCATGATGCGCGAGGAGAACGGCACCAGGTACCGCGGGCGACCGCGTCTTGCTTCGATGGCATGCTGCACGGCCTGGGACACGCACAGGGGATCTGCGGCTTGGCTGTCGGACCAACGCCGCATTTCCTCGGAGCGCGCGTACACACTGGCAAACGGGGACGTGCTGTCTTTGTACTGGTCAACCCACTCCATCGTGCGTTCACTGAACTCCGAGCGGATCAGGCCAGGCTCCACAAGCGCCACTTGGATCCCTAGCGCATGCAGCTCTCGGCGCATTGCGTCAGAAAGCGACTCGACCGCGTACTTGGTGGAGTTGTAAACGCCCATGAAGGGCAACGTGACTCGACCTCCGACGCTGCTGATGTTCACGATGCGTCCTTGCCGGCGCTGCAGCATTTCCTGCGAGAACACGCGCGTTACGCTCATCAAACCGAAGACGTTGGTGTCGAATTGCTTGCGTAGGTCCGCGTCCCGAGTTTCGATCGTGGGGGCAGCCATCCCGTAGCCAGCGTTGTTCACAATGACGTCAACGCCGTGGCCCGCCGTGAGCTCCAGGGTGGCCGCGTGCCCGGCCTTGACCGAATCCTCGTCCGTCACGTCCAACTGGACGGTGTCGAGCTTGAGGCCCTCTGCCTCCTCCCTCAGGGTGTCGAGGGCGTGCTGCCGACGCCCCGCCGCGATCACGTGATGCCCGCGCCGGGCGAGGTGCAGCGCCATATGTCGGCCAATACCGGCCGTCGCGCCGGTGATCAGAACTGTGTGTCGTGTCGTGCCCATCGATCCTCCGTCTCTGGCCGGCGAATCGCCACCGGCCACTGTGCGGAATGAATATTCATTCATTTTGAAAGCGTCAAGGGGTTCACGCCGTTTTTAGTACCCGACCCATCAAAAACTTGAGGTATCGCCCCTCTGGGTGGTGGGCCATCAGGGGGTGATCCGCAGCGTGCCCGGCGTCCCGGAGGATCTGAAATCGTCGCCGCGCGCGCGCCGCCGCCTCGGCCACCGACCGGCTGAAGCTGGTTGGATCGACTTGCGCCGTGCAGCTGGCGGTCGCCAGAAACCCCTCGAGGCGCACCAAGCGAAATGCGGCCGTGTTCAGCTTGCGGTAGGCCTTCTGCGCCTGAGCGCGCTGCTCTTTGCGACGGGCCAAGGAGGGTGGGTCGCAGACCACCAGCTCAAATTCTGAGTTCCCTTGCCGAGCGGAGTCGACCCAGTCAAAAGCGTCGGCGACGATGAATTCGTGTGCGCCGGGATCGAGTCCGTTCAAGCGGAAGTTCTCTTGCGCTGCCTCGACGACGCCGGCAGAAACGTCCACCGTAGTGACTCTGCGCGCGCCGGCGCGTGCGGCATAGACCGAGAAGGCCCCGGTATAGGAGAAGAGATTCAGCACGCTGCGGCCTGCAGCATACTGTGCGACGAACGCTCGATTGTCCCGCTGGTCGAGGTACAGCCCGGTCTTCTGGCCGCGCGCAAGATTGACATAGAACCGAACGCCATTCTCTTCGACGACCACGTCTTCTGGGAGTGACCTTCCCCGCAGCATCTCGTCTTCGGCAGCCGCCTGGTCGTGCCGGCGGTGCACCACGCTCTCCAGGGGCAGCTCCTCGAGTATCGCGTCGGCGACCCAGCGGACCACTTCGTCCAGTCCAACAGCGTAGCTGGCGATGACTAGGTGCGACGCGTAGACGTCCGCGGTGACGCCCGGCAAACCATCGCCTTCGCCGAAGAGGAGACGAAAGGCATTGGTATCCGCGGGCACAGCCAGCTTGCGCAGGGCCACTGCAGCGCGTACCAGCTGACGCACCCATTCGGCGCTGGGCTGTTCGCGCTGCGAAAAGACCCGCAACGCGATCGCCGATTCAGCACTCCAAAGTGCCCATGCATGGGCGTCTCCGGCTTGCACCCGCACCCAGCTGCCGGATGGCGCCGAGAAACCCCTGGGGACGTGGTCGCGATAGATCCAGGGACGCCCCGAGCGCAGCGTTGCGGCCATGGCCGCCGGAAGCGTCAGCGTGCGGCCGGCGTTCGCAGGCGCGGGGGCTCTTGATGATCTCACGGGCGGATACTGGCACGTCCCCGGGCCTGCCGCAGCGGCTGAACCCAAGCGGACCTCGCAAGGTGGCTTGCGGTACGGCTGGGGTCTTGCCATCGTAGGGGTGTGGCCTCTTCCAACCCGAACAAGCGCGGCAACTGGTGGCTACGCTGCCCAAGCGGCGACACACCCCTCACGGCCACTGAACTCGTCATCGGACGTGATCTAGGCTGCCATCTGCGTTTTATCGACGACGCTCTGATCAGCCGCACCCATGCCCGAGTGTTTGTCGAAGACGGGCAGGTCATCATCGAAGACCTGGGAAGCACGAACGGCACCTTCGTCGACGAGCAGCGCATTGGCGGACGGCGCGACCTGACCGCCGGAGCGCGCATCCGCATCGGCACGCAACTGCTCTGGCTCTATCGCGGCGAAAACCCGCCCCGCGGCGCCCGCAATGCCACCACGTCAGCGGAGATCCCCCGCTACCGTCGGCGGCAGGATTCCGACAGCAACACGACGGGCAACGCCAGTGTGTTTGCTCTGCTGGGGCCCACTGCGGAAATCGCCCTCGAGTCCGGGCAGACCGATGAAGTGATTCGCATCCTCGAGCCCTATATGGACCAAATCTTGGGCGACGTCCGTCGCAAGCGCGCCATTGATCCGGAGGTCGCCGCTCAGGCCTACGACTATGCGTTGCGGCTCGCCCAGGCGACCAAACACGGCGCTTGGCTGGACTATTTGGTCGAGCTCGCGGAGGAAAGCGGGATCCCGATCCCGCGATCCACCTCTGACCGCGTTGAAGCTGTCGCCGCCTTGGTCGACGTCGCCGAGCGAGACTGGCGACGGGTTGCGACCCGCCCCGCCTAGCGGGAGGTCTTGCGGAACCGATTGCTCGTTGGATGACGTGAGCTGCTGCTAGCTCCCCGACACAATTTCCGAAAGCGCCGCGTAGTCCGAGTCCTCGACTGCTCCCGAGAACGCGCAGCGGATCTTGCCCCGTGGGTCGATCAAGAAGTGCGACGGCAACTCGGGATCTTCGCCAAGGCCGGCAGCACCGAGGAACTTCCCTCGCGCGTCCCCCTCCTTGAGCCAAAGTGAAGACTTCAGCCCAGTCTGGGGCTGGGACGCCAAGAGCTCGCGCAGTTGGCGCTCATCGTCGTCCAGGGAGATGAACGCCACGCGGAACTTCTGACCTTGTTGCTTCAAACGGGCTTCCCAGCTCTTGAGGCGCGGGATCTCCTCTTTACAGGGAGCGCACCACGCCGCCCAAAAGTTCACCCAAACCCAACCGTTGTTCGCCAGCGCAGAAGCCGGAAGCGCCGCCCCCGGTGCTGCGGCGCGTTCAAACTCAGCCTCCGGTACAGCGCGACCCGGAGTGCTAAGCTGCCCGGCGCAGAGCACGCGCTTCTTCTTGAGGTTGGGTCCAGGCTGGGCAGTGGCGCTTGCCGGCACGCCGACGGAAGGCGTCGCGGATGCCACCACAGACTGGCTGCGTGACCGCGTCGCGCTGGGAGCATCCGGCTTCTTGTCGTCGCACCCGACAAGCCCCAGCCCGAGAAGAATCAGAGCCGGCAGTCGATCCAGGAAACGAACGCAGTTCGGTTGATCGCGTCTTCGTCGCATTTTTCTGTCGGTCGCGAGTTTGGCCACGCGCAGTACTCCTTGGACAGCTGAGCAAACTCGTTGCCCAGCCAAAGCAGGCCCACTTTCTTCTCGATTTCCGGGTCGTTGGCCAACTCTTTCAGTGAATACATGATGGAGTTTGCACGACGATGGGAAAGCGCTCGGTTCTTTTGGGGCGTTCCCGTTTTGGACGCCCGGGCCACGACGAAGAAATAGCGTGCGCCCTTTCTGTCAGTGAAGCGCTCGGACAGTAGCTCTTTGGCCCCCTTGTCGAGGTCTTCTTTGCCGACATCAAACATGACAACCCCACCGCGATCCTTGAGCGGGTGAAACAACTCATTGAAGTCGTCGTCGCTGATGGAGGCGAAGGTTTTTACGTCAGCTGGCTTGCAGCCGCGCCGCGCTTCGGTGGCCAAGCCGCAAGAATGCAGCACACGCTCCAGCACCTGCTTGAATCGAGGTGTGCAGTACTTGACTTCCGCATCAGCGGCCACGGCGACCTGAGGCTTTTCGGCCTCTGGAGTGAGCAAACGCTGTTCTGCACTCGCTACATGACCGCGAACCCAGAGAGTCGAACCAAGAACTAGAAGCGCGGCGACCGCGGCGCCGGCAAGCGGAGCAACGATGCGGGGGTTCATCGGATCACCTCCGGGGCGAGATGTTTGAGGGTGTAGCGCAAGCCAATGTCCGTGTCCTCATCACAGATCCGCTTCTTGTCCAGGTACACCTGCGGAGTGGAGACCGGCACGGCATTGTCTACGGCAAAGTGCAGATGCGCGTTGAGACGCGCTTTCGTCTTGGGGGAATCGACGCACTTGCCCATGTCGGCGCCCCAGCGCTGCGTGATGGCCCCTTTGAGCACGTCCTCGCCGGACTTTCCGGCAGCGCCGAGTCGCTCCTGCTCGTCGTAGGCCCATTCCAGCACTTCCAATGATCTCTCGCCGCCGCAGATCACCGCCTTGCTGAGGGTGCACGCTCCGGGGTGCAACGGGGTGTCGAGCATCCAGTTGCAGCTCGGGTCTAGGGGGAACAATGCGAGCTTGATGTCGAGTCGGCTCAGCACACCTTCCCCTTTGAGGCGCGCATGAAACGCCTTGCAAGTCGGGCACAACGGGTCCTCAAAGAACAGCGCGGGTTTCACGGCGCTTTGCCCGCGCACGCTCAAGAGTTGATCCTTTTCTCGAGGTTGTTGTTTCAGTTCGCCACAACTGGCTAGATACGGGCGGTGATCCGGCGCGGCGCTGGCGTAGACGACTGCCGGCAGCAGGGTCAGCGCCGCCAACGCGGGCAGCAGCGCCAGCACGAGCCAAAGGCTCCCGGGAGGCCGGGGGCGGTCCGTGGCGTGCTTGGCGGAGAGTGTGGCCAGGCCCAAAAGTGCTGCGACAGCCAGCACAAAGGAAGCGATGTAGATGCCAACACAGGTCTTGCAGAAGGTGCCAAGACGCGTCGCGGAAATGACGAACATGCCGATGGAAACCAGCGCAGGAGTGACCCCAGTCCCTGCGAAGAGGAGTACCGCGCGCCTGGGAGCGGCCTGCCCGGCAACGGCCAGATAGATGGCGAATCCCGCAAAGAAGCAGAAAGCTCCCACAGCGAAAAGAGAAATAGGAATGCCGCCCCAGTAGCTATCGCGCAGGAGTGCAGCATAAGGACTGTACATCGCAGTGCGGCACGCTTCCGCCTCGCCCGTCGCGGCAGCCCCGGGAATGAAGCTGCAGGTCACGTCGTGCAGGCGGCGATCCAGGTGCGAGGCGTAGTCCAGGGTGGATGTCAGGGCGAACACCAGCCCGAGCAGAGCTCCCAGCAGGGCCAGGATTGCGAAACCTCGAGATTTCATGAAAACGCCTTCGGTGGGGCGCGCCCACGGGAAGCGGGAGCGCGCGCCCAGGCATGTAAGCTCGCGCATCCTGATGTCGTCAACTCGGGCCGAGGGATGGCACAGTTGTGCCACCGGCACGCCCCCGGATCGGTGGGCAAATGTAGGATAAGGCCAGAAAACGGAGCTTTTCGTCGCGGCACGACGTGTGCAACGCTCATGGGTGCCGTACACTTTGTCTCAGGAGCTCCCAATGCGACACCTCACGTTTTTCCGCCGCGCCGCCGTCCTAAGCAGCGCCGCAGCACTGGCGCTGGGTTGCGGCGCCCAGAGCGGCGATTCCGAGGATCGGTTTCCCGGGGGTGCCGGCGCGGGCCCGAGCACCGGCTCCGGCGGAACGGGCGCGTTCGGCACCAAGTGCCCCGACTGCAACGCCTTGGGCGACAACGAAGAAGGCCGCGCCGCCATCAGCGACGACACTCAGTTCGCCGCGTCCGGCGCCGGCGGCGGCCAGCTCACGAACCCGAGCACTGCTCCGGCGTGCGCCGGGATCAGCAATACCCCGAAGCGCCTCGAAAGCGCGCTGGGAAGTGGTTCCAGTCTGGCAAGCGCCACCCTCACGCGCGGGCTGATCTCCATGGGCAAGGCGCCCTTGCCGCAGCACGTTCGGACCCAGGACTTGCTAAACTACTTTCCGCCTTCCTTCGCGACGACCAACACACCTGCGAACGGCGACTCCACGGCGCCACAAGTCGTCGTCGAATTGGCAAAGCGCGCAGTCGGGGGGGACATCACGGGCGCCACGGACTACGATCTGCTTGTCGCCGTGCAGGCGCCGACTTCCCAGACCAACGATTCACCTGACGTGTTGATCGTGTTGGACACAACGCCGTCCATGTCCGAGGGACTGGAACGCGCGAAGTCCGCCGCGGTGACACTGGTGCAAAAGCTGCCCGTAGCGAGCCAGATCCGAGTCCGCACCAGTGATTCAGCCACGGACCTGCGCGCTGCCGCAGGCGCATCGCGGGACGAGTTGATCTCGGAACTGCAGCAGATTTCGCTGCTTGAAGACGAACGGCCCTTCGCACTGACCCTGGACGGCGCCTACGCAGATTCCGCCCTTCGGCCTGGCGGGCGCGTCTTCGTCCTGACGGACGGCGCAGATGATCCGCTGACGATCGCAGCGGATGCGATCGTGGCCGGTGCGAACCAGGACGTCGTGATCAATGGTCTAGCTTTTGCTCCGCCGGATGAGCATGGCGATCGCTTCTTCCGCGCGCTGGCATGGCTTGGGCGCGGGCACTACGCATTCATCGATACGGACACTGAGGCAGAAAGCGTACTCTCGCAACACCTACCAGCCATGCTTGGTACCGAATTGCAGGACGTCCGGGTAGCGCTCTCCCTACCCTGGCACTTCAAGAACGTGCCCCGCGACACAGAAGAACTTCTTGAACTGGACGGCGGGAGCAACAAGCCCCAGAACATGGGACCAGCCGCGGTGGGCAGCTTTCTGTACCAACTGCGCACCTGCGACAGCACCTTAGTGAACACCAACCTCGGCGACGAAATCACGGTGACCGTACGCTACAGGCGCGACGGATCCGATTTCATCGAGCTGCCCCTCACCCTCAAGGTGGCGGAGTTGTTGAAGTCACCCAATCAGCGGGTTGTGCGTGCGGCCGCCATCTACACCTACGCCGAGTCCTTGAAGACCCTGGATGCCAAGCGTCTCGTGCACGCAATGGCCACTCTAGACTCGGCGGCCAGCGCGACGGGCGACACCACACTCCAGGGGCTTTCGGCGTTGCTCAGCCAACATCCGCTGCTATCGGCGCCCTAATTACCCTGCAGGCAGGTCCGCGCAACGCTGCCCTGTGTCTACTTCTGGCCCGCGATGATCTTCTTTGCGTGAGCGCGCGCCGGGTGACTACTCGGCGAAGCCGCCAGGAATCTCTCCAGGATCGGCTTTGCTTCGGCGGGCTTGCCTAAGAAGTCCGCGTACAGAATGCCCAAGTTGAATAAGGCGTTCATGTTCTTCGGTTCCCTCAGGAGCACGTCCTTGAGAACCTTCTCTGCCTCTTGATACGGGCCGCGATTGTCCCGTGTGCCCAGCCCGCGGAGCGCAGCGGCCAAGCCGAGTTGCGCTGCGGTGTCCGTGGCCTTCACAGCAAGCACGCCACGAAACTCCTGGGACGCCTTGTCGTAAACGCCTGCTTGGAGAAGAACGGTACCCGTATTCAATCGCGCCGTCGTGTCCTTGGGGTCGAGGCTACTTGCCTGCGCGAAGTGGCGAAACGCGATGGCGTCATCCCCCTTCTTGAGTGCCACCAAACCGGCAGTCCGTTCAGCAACGGCGTTGTTGGGATCTGCCTTCAGCGCTTCCTTCACCAGTAGTTCCGCGGTGTCGATCTCTCCGCGCTGCAAATGGGACATCGCCAATTCGGCAAGGGCGTTCGGATCACTGGAACGCCGAACCAGAACTTCGCGCGCGTGGTCGATGGCCTGGTCGACCTTGCCGGACTCGCGCAGAGCGCTGACCAGCGAAGTGCGAGCAACCACTGCCTTGGGAAACTGTTTTACGAATCCGCCAAGGACGTCTGCCGCCCCCGAGGCATCGCCCTGCCGGCGGCGCACTTCGGCGAGCGCGACGACGACGTCTTCGGCGTTCGGCGCCAGCTTGAACGCCGCGGCCAGTTCGCTTTCGGCGCCATCGAGGTCGCTCTCCTCGGCGAGGAGCACACCCAAGTCGTAGCGAGCCTCCCACAGATTGGGATCCATCTTCACGGCCTCGCGCAACAGCTTGATGGCGCGGGAGCGACCCCCCGTCTCCTTGGCCGCAGCGACACCTTGCGCCATCTTGCTAAGCGCTTTCGGGTTGGCTGGGGGAAGCGTGGGAGCTCGACTCGAAGAGCTACCGCCACCGCATCCCGCGGCCAGCGCGAGGGCAAGGAGTGAAACAAACAGGCGACTCATCGTTTGCCTCCCTTCTTGGTCTTGGCGTCCGCTTTGTCGCTCTTCTCTTTGTCGTCCTTGTCGTCCTTGTCCTTGTCGTCCTTGTCCTTGTCGTCCTTGTCCTTGTCGTCCTTCTCTGCGTCTTCTGGAGCTTTCTCTAGCTTCAGCTTGTCTTCCACGGGCTCAAGGGCGATCAAGAACGGCTCGCTGCGTTGCTTCTTCGTCCGTCTGGTCCCATCGATCAGGTCCGGCAGCTGGGACGGCCCCTTCGAGCGCAGTTCGAAGCCAATCTCTCGCAGGGGCGGAAACAGTTCTGAGTTCAGCCGACCCAAGGCGGCACGCATCTTCGCCGTCCACGAGTTGTAGATCCCGAGCTCACGCGCCTTGAGCCACCCACTTTCGTAGGCTTCAAGGGCGCGCTCTTCGATGGGAATGACGAACTCTTCAATCTGCTGCTTGTAGATCTCCTTGTCGCCATCGCTGAGCGCGTCTGGCGGTGGCGAGTTGAGTAGCGCTTTGGAGAAGGATTCGTACGTAAATCCAATCTGATACAGGGCCGCCGTGGTCCACTCCGCGACCGCGATCTCCGCAGTGCTCAAGAACGTGTCCGCAGCTTTCTTGAGCAACTCGCTCTTGCGCTTCAGCCGTTGCTTCAGCTGCTTGACGTCGCCCTCGATCTTCACCGCTTCGTACTCGGCGAGAATGCGTTCCCCCTGCATGTAGCGGGCCTTCGCTGCGAAAAACTTGCCGCTATCGTCCAGGGAGCCCTTGCGCTGCTTGTACACGCGCAAGGCACCGTTGAGCGCATTCCCTGCGCCACGCTCGTCGTTGAGTTTCACCCGGACGGTTGCCAGTCGTGCCATGGACTCGATTTGACTCGAAGGTCGGCGTGCGGTGCGCGAATAGGTGGAATACAGCTTCTCGGCGTCGTTCCACTTCTCCGCCTTTTCGTGTGCCTTGCCCATGAGGAAGGTCACCTCGTCGGCAGCTTCGTCCCGCGAGTAGATGCGCTTGAACTTGTTGCCGCTTTCGATGGCCTTGGCGTGTTCACCCACGGTGGTTCGCAAGAGCACCGCATTGAAGGCGGCGTCCTTGTGGTGCTCGAATTTTGGAAAGTTATCCACGATGATCTCGTGGTAGTCCGCCGCATCGCTGAACAGGCCGATCTCTTGGTGTGTGGTCGCTGCAAGCCACAAACCCTGCGCTGCCTCGGGGCGCGACTTGTGATCACTAATCAAGAGCGCTGCAGCAGCCTTCATCGTCGCCAGGTCCGCAGCACGGCGTGCGCTCACTTCAGCGTTGACCGCGGCTTGGGCCGCGCGAGGCTCTTTGGGGAATTCCTTCGCCGCACGCAAGTATGCAGCCGCAGCCTTGTCGTGTCGCCCTGCAGTGGCGTGCTGTTCACCCTGCTTGAACACGGCCTGAATGATCAGCGTGTTGAGGCGTGCCTGCTGCTCCGGCTTCAGGAACGCGGGGGTCGACTTGAGGCGCCGCGCCCACGTCTCGATGTTCTCGTAGTCCTTGCTCTTGTTGAAGGAATCGAGGATCAGCTCGCCGGCGCCAACTGCGTATGGGCTCCGGGGGTACTTTTCAAGCAGTAGACCCCATTGACGCACGGCGGGGTCGTACACCTCGTAGTCGTAGTAGAGCTTGCCTTGTCGGAATAGGAGCTCCGGCACGTTCGGATCGTTCGGATAGGTGGAGACGTAGAGCTCCATCGCCTCGGTCAGCTTCTTGTCGAGGGGGCTCTCTTCTTGCTTCTTGCCCGCAGCCTTTGCCGCCTCGAATTGACGCGCCCGGGCTCGCTCTAAGGCAGAAAGCGCGTTGTAGAGCGCGTCTTTGCTGAGCTTGCCCTTCGGGTTGATTCGCACCGCCGCGAGGTAGGAATCCGCCGCCTTGTCCTCTTGCTCGAGGCGGTAGAAGTAGATCTCCGCCACGTTGTAGTGGACGTCGTATGCCTCCTTGCGATCCCCGAAACGCGCTACGTAGACTTCATACAGGCCGGCAGCACCCTCGAATTCCCCCCGGCTCGTCTTGTCCGCCTGGGCTTTGGCGTGCAACCCCACGGCGTCCTCGCGCAATTGCTTTTCGACGGCCTTCTCGGCCTCCGCCAGAACCTTTGGAGTTTGGACACGCGTCCACGCGCCGCCCTTCTTGGGCTTCTTGCCCTTGACCCGGGCCGGTGGGACGTACTCCTTGATGATCCACTGATAGTCGCCCTGGAGCTTCTTCCAGGACTCCATCGTTGAGTGCCCGCGAGCGACTGCCAGCGCGTTCTTATACGCCCCTGGGGCCATCGGTTCCAACTTCAGCAGCAGCCGGTATGCTTCGATGCCTCGCTCGTAGTGCGCTTGCTCGTAGAGGGCATCGGCAAGCGCTTTGACGATGCGCCCCGCGAACTTGTCTCCACCGGCCTGCACCAGAAACTTGTGCATGTCTTCGGCGCGGTTCTTCTCGTCCTCCACAAATACCGCGACAAGGTTCTTCAACGCCTCCCGCTGGAGTTCGTCGATTTCATCAGCGGATTTGCCGTTCTTTTCGTCGGCTTCCGCGGTTTCCTTGAAAACGGTCAAGAAGCGCTTGGCAGCCTCTGCCGGCTTGCCGAGCCGCCACAGGCACCAGGCACTCTTGAACAACGCAATGTCGTAGAGCTGACTGTCCTTGTGACGCAGCACGAGTTCGTACTCGTTGAACGCCGTCTCGTAGTTTGGAAAGTCCTTGGTGAACTCGTACTCGGCCCGAACCATGTGCGCGTCCGGCACAAAGCGGCTCTTGGGAAACCACGCCAGGATCTTGTTGAAGCGTCCAAGCGCTTCCTCGAACTTGCCCTCCTCGTTGGCCATGAAGCCATCGACGTACAGGGCCAAGTCGTACTGCCGGAAGGTCTTGTGGTTTTTGAGCACGCGTAGAAAGCGCGCCCGGGCCTTTGCGTAGTTGGGAGACGGCGGTTCCCCTCGCTGGTCGGCGGGCGTGGCTTCCCAGCGATTGAACTCTACCAGGAAGTTGTCACGGGATTGCTCCCACTCCAGCTCGCCGAGGCGAAGCAGCGCTTCGGGCAACTCGTCGGCCTCTTCCGGGGACTCGTTGACAAACTTCTCCAGTAGCTTCAGGGCCTGACCACGCAGCTTCTTCTGTTGAGAAACGTTCCACGCGATACGCGAGTCAATGCGACGCTCAAGGGACGCGCGTAGCCGCTGGGGGATCTGTAGAGAAACCCGAGTCGCGCGTGCGTCGCGTTTCTTCTCTTCTTGCTTCTTTTTGTGAGTCGGCCGGTCCTTCTTGCCAAGCTTGCGCTCGCCGACAGGCTTGATGCTGCTCTTTTCTGCGGCCATCGCCGGAGAACCCGAGTCCGTTTGTGCGCTCGCCCCGCCCGCACACAGCAAAAGAGCCAGGCCGATGCCGAATGCCCGCTTCATCGTAGCCCCTCGCCCCCGACGTACTCGTCCTCCCAGTCTTCACCGTCGAAGGGCCAATACTCCTCGTCGTCTCGCAAATAACGTTGAGCGTCGAGTGAATCCACGATGCTCTGTGGCAGCAGGCCTTGAGATAGCGCTTCGACCTCCAGCTCCAGTGCCCGCTTTTGACCGAGCACCGTCTCGACTTTTCCAAGGCGCGCACGGCGCAGAAGTCTCGAGAGTCGGCGATCCAAACGCACCAGAGCATCCTTGGCTAGGCTCAACTGCTGAGCCTCCACGGACGTGCGGAGCTTCTCCGCGCTCTGGTATAGCTCGACCGCGCGCTCTCGATCTTTGCGGATCACTTCCGCGAGATCTGAATCTGTGCTGCCCGCTTTCTTGCCTGCGCTGGGCGCTGGCCCGGTCGCAACCCGCGCCGCCCGTGCGCGAATCGTCAGCGCTTCGACCTGCTTCGCCAAGGACTCGAGTTCGGCCTTCTTGCCCTTGCCGCCGCGTTCCGCCTCCCGCAGCAAGCGCTTCACCTCCGCCAGCTGCGACTCGATTCGCGCCACCTTGTCAGTCGGCGACTCCGCCAAGGAGCCCTTGGCTTGGGGACGCAGTGACTTCGGGGTGGCAAGACGGCGGGTGGACTCGTCCAGCTCACCGAGAGCACCCCGCAGGCCGGATAGCTGGTGATCGAGCTGGGCCAGGCGCTGAGAGGCGCGGCCGTAGCCAGCGTCGAGCCTGAGCAGCGCACCGAGAGTTCGCACCACCTTCGCGTCGCCAGCAGCGCCACTTGCGGCAGGGTCGGCGCCCGTCCGGACCGCTTCTACCAATCGCTGCATGGCCTTGTCGTCCTTGGCCACACGGCGCGCGGTGTCGCGCACGGGTTCATACCGCTTCAAGAAAATGCCCAGCTTTGCGTCGGCTTTTAGAAAGCGACACATCGCTAAGTCAAGGTAGGCGTCAAAGACCCACGCTTCGTCTTCGTAGGGGTGGTTGACTTCCAGTGCCCGAAGCTCGTCCATTAGCTCTCGCGCGCCGTCGTAGTCTTTCGCCTCGTAGCGTGTGGTGGCAGCTTCGTACAAAGACTCCGGAAGATGATCCGAGTCACGCGGGACTAGGTAGTAGTAGTACCGCGCGTCATCGAAGCGGAAACCCTCGTGAGCGACGCGGCCTAGCGCCAGGCGAGAGAGATCCCGCACACGAAAGAAGTCGGTGCCGCCGAACAAAGGTGCTTGCTTGGGGGTGAGTTTGGGATCGGCAACCTTGCAAAAGAGATTCTCACCCTTCTTGAGATCCCCGCGCTCGACTTCGAGCATGCCTGACAGATAGGTCGCCTGTGCCCAAAACCGCGATCGTGGAGTCACTTTCGCAAGTTCGCTCAATGCCTGGTTGCGACGTCCGCGCTTCTCGTGAGTCCGCCCGGTCAGATAGGCAATGTCTGCGCGCATTTCCTCGGGTGCACTTTGTGGAACCTTGGAGAGATCCGCCAAGATGGCCTCGGGCTGCTCACTCTCTAATCCGAAGTCGACCAGGCTGCGTACCGACCTACGGTACCAGATGTCGCTTTCGCTTCCGGACAGCAGTTTGACCAGATAGCCCCGCGCGGGCTGCACCGCGCCCGCGCGTCCGAGAGAATCACCGAGCAGGAACTGCGCATTGCGGCCCTCCTCGCTCGCGGCAAAGGGAGTGAACCGCGACGACTCAACCAGGTACACAAGGTCGCCAATCGCTTCATCGCGACGACCGTCCGCCAGCTTCTCTTCGACTTTGGAGAGCTCCTCGCGCAAGCGCTGACGGCTCAGCGGAGTCGTGGCGGCGAGGCGACGGCGCGCAAGCGCCTTTTGATACGCCTGTGCTCCGGAACTCATCGTGTCGGGTTTGCCGGGGTCGTTTGCCGCGTCGTCTGACTTCTTCTTTTCACTTTCCGCCGCGCCAGTTACCGTCGGGGATTCGCCAGACGGTTCTGTTGGCGGAGGTGCTGCAGCTGCCTCGTCCGTCGGATTGGCCGCGTCAGGGTCCGCGTAGGGGTTTTCGGTCTTCGCGGGGGCTTCCGGCTTTTTCTTGGGCTTCTGAGCGAGGGCGGGCGTGGCCACCCCCAGGGCAACAATCGCCGGAAGCGCACGCAAAAACGCGACGTGGTAGCTCCGCTTCATTCGTCGACCTGGGCACGCACACGCACATTGAGTTCATACTCGCCGTCCTGGTCATCCGGGAAATCCTCCGCCATGTCGGAGTCGTCCTCGACGAGGATCTCCGCCAGAAGCAGCTTGCTCTCGGGAACGATGATGCTCGTCTTGGTGGCCTGCCAAGACTGAAACTCCTTGCCCCGCGCGTCACTGCGCTCCACTTCGATACCGAGCGTGTGGTGACCGGGCGCGACCGCATGTTCGTAGACGATCTTGCCGTCTTCAGCTGTGAAACGGGCCGGCGCCGTGTAGATGACTCCGTCATCGAGGGTGATGACCAGCTTCGTAATGCGCGCGTCGTCGTGATCGTCGGTCTCGACCACAACGCGCAGCTTGCTTGCAAACAGCGTAGTGGTCAGCGAGGCGACTCGTCCGCGGAGTGCGGCGATTTCACCAAGTAGCTTGTCGTATTCGGGCGGGGGCGGCTTGGCGCCGCCGTCGGGAAACTCATTGGCCGCTGGGTTGAGGGGAGACTTGGGCACGGCGTCTTGGGTTTCGGTGCCCTTGGGCGGGGGCTGACCGAGGTCATCGCCTGGTTGCGGCTTGGGATCCGCTGCGCCGGCATCCGGCGTGGTGGACGTTTCAGCTTCGTCCTTCTTGCCGGACTTGTCTTTCTTGGGCTGCCCAACGGCGACCACAGCAAGCAATACGACAGCAAGAGTGGCAAGGACCCGCGCCAATGGCTTCGTTTGTGGGCTCACAGAGCATACGTTAGCACGGCCGACGCGGCCCTCGTGCAGCGAAAAGTCGTTGGATTTCTGGCACTTACCCGTCCACATTTGCGGATGCATCAGGAAACGCCCACGGCGCCGAAATGCTCAAGGATTCGAGACCCTCGAAAACCGCGCCGACAGGTCGCTGCAGATGCGTTCGAGGCACTCTTGATCCACGGACGAAAACGCTCCGACCGTGTCGGAATCCACGTCCAACACCCCGAGCAAACGAGCGTCTGGCGTCAGTAGCGGCACGACGATCTCCGAGCGTGTGCTCGCAGAGCAAGCGATATGGGCCGGGAAGTCCGCAACGTCTGTGACCAGCTGGGTGCGGCGCGTCGTTGCCGCGGCGCCACATACGCCACGCGGAAGCTCGATGCGCAGGCAACCGTGCCCCCCCTGGTACGGTCCGATCACCAGGAGGGTTGGAGTCGTCAGTCGGTAAAACCCGGTCCAGTTGAAATAGTCGAATGCGCCGTGTAGCTCCGCGGCAACGGTTGCCAGCGCCGCAATCCAGTCGTCTTCTCCGTCCAACAGAGAATGGATCCTGGCCTCGACTTCAGCGTAGCACGCGCGCCGCGCGTCAATCGGAGCGTCCACCGCCAGTGCCATTGTCGGCTGCTCAACTCTTGAACGGGATGAAGAAGCTCAGTCCACCCATCAGGGATATGTCGTTGACCACCTTGTCCACACCGAGTGGCGCCTTGTGATTCCGAACATGATCCCGGGCGTCAAGCCGAAGTGCGAGCCAATCCAGCAAGTAGAACTTCAGCCCAAATCCGCCGGATCCAGTGATGCCCAAACCGCCCGTCGAGGACGTGTCCGTCGCGCCCGCTCCCATGGAAAGGTAGAAGTCGAATCGACTGATCCCCCCGCCCAACCAACGCACCTTGCCGTAGGCCAAGGACCACACCAGGTGTCCGAGGAACTGCTGCACGTCTTCTTCCGGCGACTCCACAAAAGCGACCAAGCCCTGTTGGCGGTCGATGATCGCCTGCAGCAATCCGTACTGCTGCTTCGTGCGGAAGTAGGAGGCCTCAAGCCCCAGGTACTCGCTGAAGTGAAACGTGTAGGCCCCACCGTAGACAGGCGCGCCGTCCGAGATGTCACCGGCGTACCAGCCTCCCATCGCGGAAATTTCGTGCCGAAGCGCCTTCTTGAACAATCGTGGTGTAACGCCACGATAGGCGCGTCGTCCAACGAGCTGCTCCTTGAGCGCTTCGTCCACGCACTGCGCCTGGGTGACCGTAGGCCACAGGGACAGCGCCAGGGCAATGCCCAGGGACACCAAAAGAGCGTGGCTTCGTGAAAGCAAACCGCCACGTCGGATATCACAGGATGAAGCGGAGCGGTTCGGTTTATCCTGCCAGACAGCGAGGAGACGAGAATTCCGATGGGACATTGGAGGCTTCGGGCATCGTTGGCAGCCGCGGGGCTGACCTGGACGGCCATTACAGCGGCCCAAGGGGCAGTGAAGCAAGCCCCGACTGCCAGCTGCCCCGAAAACGCGGGAAGCGCCATTGCCGAGGTGTCTTGCGAGATCCTGGCGCAGCTGGGACCGGTTCCCAAGGGGAGTCTTGTGGTTGGGGCGCCCCTCGCCTCAGATGCGCCTACCCAGGACGCCGACGGCCTAGCACGGCGCGTAGCTCAGGTCGTCGCCGGCCGCCTGCAGGCAGAAGCGAGCCCGCGACTTGCCAGTCTGGCGCAGGCTCGGGGGCTGGCGGCAACCCGGGGCTGGCTCGTTTTGGTGGAGCCGCAATTGCAGAACGGTCGGCTCCGGGTCGTCGCGCAGCTGCATGCAGTGGCTCGGGGCTTCTGGGACCGAGTGCGCGAGGGCAACCCGGGTCCCAGCCGCCACGCGTTCGCCGAACGCAGGATCGACCTCGAACTCCGCTCTTTCCTTCCGCCCGTGCCACTGATTGCGAAACGCATCGACCGAATCCAAACCGGGGAGCCCAATCCAGTCGCGATCGCCTGTGGCGACACGGACGGCCAGGGTAGTCAACAGCTCGTCGTCGTCGGCCGTCATCGCGTTCGCATCGGACGCGCCCGCAGCGGCAAGCTCGCGGAGAGCAGGTCCTTCGCCTGGGCGGATCTCTCGGTGCTGTCGCGCAGCCCACTGCGAGAACCGATCGCCGGCGCGGTGGTACGGCGGGGGGGGCTGCTCGACATCGGGTTGAGCGATCGTCTTGATGCGGTCCGACTGGATGCCACCGGACGGATCGTCGCACGCCTGGGTCGCAGCATCCCTTGGGGAGGCGGGGGCTGCGGCCACGTGTTGGGCATTTCTGTGGAGCCGGTGATCGGGAAGTGCGCCCCAGCGGACCCTGTGCCCCAGGCAAGCCAGGCGCCCGCCAATCTGGATGCCCTCGCGGGCGCATTCGTCGCGTCTAAGGATGGAACCCGGCGGGTGGTGCGGGCAGGTCGTCGCGCCAACACGAACACGGTGGACCTATTCGATGACGCCGGCCGCCGCACGCAGGCTAAGGGAATCGGCGCACAACTCGCGGTTGCGGACCTGGACGGCGATGGGGAGCCCGAACTCCTTGGCAGCGCAGATACCCTCGAGGCTGCCGCCGACGCACTGGTGGTGCGTACCTGGCGCACGGACGGCAGCATGCAGGAGCGGTTTCGAGTCCCGGTAGCGACCGGCGTTTCTGCCATTGGTGTGTGTGAGGCCGAAGGGACGGCCGGCATGCGCCCGATCGTTGTGGCCAGCGCCGGAGAGGCTTGGATCATTCGGTGAAGCTCGGACGCCGCGCGGTCTTGGCGAGTCTCGCCGCCAGCGGCGGCGCGCTCGCGCTGGGGCGGACTCCCTACGGTGGCCGCCTGCGCATTGCCCTGCCTTGGCCAACAGGGGGGCTCGACCCCCACGCCATTGACGACGCATCAAGCGCACTGTTCGGGGAACTGTGCGCGGACTCGCTCTACGCGGTGGATAGCGGGGGGCGGGTGTATCCGGCACTTGCTGATGGAATGCCGGAGACGACGGGCAAGCAGCTCAGCATTCGGCTCCGCCCCAACCTAGTGACGGCCCGCGGGCGCCCCCTCGACGCCCGGGACGTGCTCTTCTCACTCAACCGGGCGGCTACCCGGGGTGGCTCGGGGCCACTATCGGCGCTGGTCCCGCTGCAAGCGGACCCCAAAGACCCGCTGGGCATCCGCGTCAGCGCTCTGCCTCCCCTCCGGGCCGCCGAACTCCTCGCTTTTCCCGTCGCAGGCATCTTGCCGCGGGGATTCAGCCCCAAACTGCCCGATGGCACCGGGCCCTTTCGGGTGGACCTGCAGCGGGGCGGTCTTTCCCTCCAACGCAACGTGTCCGCAGCCCGGGGAGCGGCATTCCTGGATTCGATCCACGTGCGCTCGGCGCCGGATCTTAGCGAGTCCTTGAGGGCATTCGAAGCGGGGGAAACCGAGCTGGCGTGGCTGGGTCAGTACCTGCACAAGCCGCGAGCCGGAGCCGTCAAGCTCCACGGCGCTCCCTTCGGCTGGGTCGTCCTCTTCAGCGGCGACGACGCCGGGAGCTGGGGCGCGCCTGGCGTGGCGCAACGCCTGCTCGACGGGATCGCCAGCGCTCAACTGACTCACCTTGGCGTAGAGCCGTTGAGCGCAGTCGGAGCGGCTGCGTCGAGTTGGGGCGGTGAACCCGCAGAAATCTTAGCGCCAGATGACGCCCCCCAACTGGTCGCGATCGCTCGGCAGCTTGCATCGGTGCTGGGGCGACCCGGCCACGAGCTGCGTGCCGCTGCGCGCCCGGCGCTGGAACTGGGCTATCGGATCCGTACCGGACGTTTTGCCCTACGCGTGGGGTTCGTGCGGCGCCTTTCCTCTAGCTTCGAGTCCGCCCTGTGGTCACTCACCGCAGCCGTGGACCCGCAGCTTGCCCGCAAGCCGCCGGCGGTTTCCGGCAGTGGCTTGCGCCGCATTACGCGGGGACTCCGTGCCGGCATCGTCGGCCAGCTAAGGATCCTCGGCGCATACGATGGCGGCCTCATGCACGTGGCTCAGTGGGAGCTGGGTGCAGTCTTCCGCAAGAGACCGTAGCGCTGGCGAGCAGCGCTCAGAAACGCCAGCAGTGACGCCAGCGCACCGATCCAGAAGCCGGCGTACACGATGGGGGCTGCGTCATGGTAGCTCAATGCATTCTGCATGCGATCATGGTTCAAGGCGCTGAACGTCCGGGTCAGTCCACAGGTCGGACAAGGCGAGCCGAATAGCTGCCGGAAGGAACAGGCGGGCCAAAGCACGACGGCGCCGGAGTCGATGGCCTCAGGCGAAAACAGAAAAGATGTGACGAGACTGCCGGCCAGCGTCGCGAACGCGATACCGAACGCGAGCATGCGCAGTGCAGCGTCGCGGGATTGGTGGGTGGCAGCCGGGGTGGTTGTGGGCGCGGGCATGGCTCGGAAAACGGGGGAGGCGCCCAGTGTAGTTGCCCGCAGCGCCGCCGGCACGCGTCCCTCTAAAAACCTGGCAAGTCCGGCGGGACCACTTCTCTAGAGCAGCATGCGGACTAGGTCTGCCCGAGAATCTGCGCCGATTTTCGCTAGGATGTTGCCGACATGAAAACGCACCGTTCGCGGCGTAATACCCAGCACCGCGGCGATCTGATCGAGACCGCGCCCAAGAAACAAGAGGTCCAGCACGCCCGCCTCACGGGCCGAAAGCCGTGCGGCGCGAACGACACGCTCGATGCGCCCACGCACCACGCGACTCACCTGTGCCTCTTCGAGGGGCACACAGACCATCAGCGCTTTGGTACGCGAGATCCATCGCGCATGCACAATCCACTGGGGCATGTCTTGAGACCACAGTACGCCGGTTGCCCCACTGCCGTTCACCGGCAAGGCCTGCGCTGGACAGCCGGCGCAGGGTGCATCGGAACCATTGAACTGCTCGTGGCACCGGACTCCCCGCGTGGGCAGCCGCTGCCCATCGTTGTATACGGCGAGCAGCCCACCAAAACCTCGCTCGGTGGCGACGATCTCGTACGAAAGTGGTCGGCTTCGGGGAGGCCCAACGCTTAGGCGCTGCAGCTGCAGCACCGCGCCCCCGCTTTGCGCGATCACTTTGAAGGTCAGAGCGCGCTCGGGGGTTTTCGAGATCGGGAGGGTCCAGGAACTCGGCACCCCCGCACGGCTCTCCGAGATGACTTTGCGCAAGTCCGGTGTGCGCTGTTTGGACAGCAGGCGCCCCAGGGGGGTGGTGACTCCATGCTCGGCGAGCAACTCGGACACGCCCACGGCGCCCCGCAACTTGCCGCGATGGTCCACAAGGACATGCGGTCGGCTCGGATTTATTGCTTTGGCCCCAGACTGGCCCTTAGACCTGCGCCTGCGATGAAGCGATTTCGTCATAAAGTGCTGTCCTGAGCGTTTTCCCCCTCACCTCCTACAAACGACCCTCATCTGCTAACCTTGAGCGCACAACTGGCGGGGTTGACAGGGGGCGCAAGCAGCTCCTGGCGGATTGACCAGGCGACGTCCTGTGCCGGGATGCGCTAGGGGACAAGGCGACTTGGCTGGGCGGCGGGGTGATTTCAAATACTTGGTGGTGGACGACGAGCCGCTGATCGGAGCTGCGTTCGAGCGCGTGCTCTTCCCGGGCCAGGTAGCGCGCTGCACCAGCGGAGAAGACGCCGTCCTACTGCTGGAGAAGCGCACCCATTTTGATGCAATCGTATCGGACCTGATGCTCCCGGCCATGAACGGCGTGCGACTCTACGGCTGGATCGAGCTCCACCGACCCGAGCTGTGCGGGCACGTCGTGTTCATGACCGGTAGCCCGCATTCGAAGCTGGCTCGTGAAGCGCGCCGACTCTCGAAGTACCCGCTACTGGTGAAGCCCTTCAACCTGGCGGACGTGCGACGCGCCGTTACCGAAGCGACCGGCCAGTCCTTCTTGAAATAGCACGGCCTGGCGACAAGTGTGGGCGTCACACCTACACATGAACCCCCTAACACGACAAAAGTCGCCCGAGTTCCCTACACTCCCGCCATGACGAACTTTGACCTCTTGGTGATCGGGGGCGGCAGCGGGGGGATCGCGGCGGCGCGCCGGGCAGCGCAACACGGGGCGAAGGTGTGCTTGGTTGAAAAAGGACGACTGGGCGGCACATGCGTGAACGTGGGCTGTGTGCCCAAGAAGATCATGTGGAACGCGGCCGTCCTGTCGGAACACGTCACCGCGGCGGCGCAATACGGCTTCGATGTTTCACCAGGTGACTTCGATTGGCGTGGCTTCAAGAGCAAACGCGACGCCTACGTCACCCGGCTCAATCAAGTCTACGCCCGGAACCTGGATGTCGCCGCCATCCACCGCGTGCAAGGTGCCGCGCGTTTCGTCGACGCCCGCACGGTTCAGGTGGGCGACCAACGCATCGAAGCAGAGCATGTGTTGATCGCAACGGGTGGCGCACCGAAGATCCCGGACTTACCCGGCGCCGAGCTTGGCTTCACATCGGATGGGTTCTTCGAACTCGAAACCCGCCCCAAGCACGTCGCCGTCGTGGGCGCGGGCTACATCGCTGTTGAAATTGCGGGAGTGCTCAACGCCCTCGGCAGCGATGTCATGCTGCTATTGCGACGAGAGCACTTACTGCGCAGCTTCGACGCGCTGCTGCGCGACACGCTGATGGAGGAGATGTCTCGTGCCGGCGTGAGCATCGCATCCTGCATTCACTTGGCAGCGGTCGAAAAGCGACCCGACGGAACGCTTTGCCTGCTGAGCAGCGACGGCACAGAACACCCCGGTTTCGACGGCCTGCTCTGGGCCATCGGTCGCTCACCGGCCACCCCCGGGCTCGGCTTGGGATCCGCTGGCGTAGAACTCGACGCCGAGGGTTACGTTGTCGTAGACGACTTTCAAAACACAAACGTCGAGCGAGTCTACGCAGTGGGCGACGTGACCGGGCGCGCGCAACTGACGCCTGTCGCGATTGCCGCCGGGCGTCATCTCGCGGATCGACTTTTTGATGGCAAGACCGATAGCCGACTAGACTACGACTGCATCCCTAGCGTCGTATTCAGCCACCCGCCCATCGGAACGGTTGGACTTACCGAAGACGAAGCGCACGAACTCTACGGGATGGATGGCGTGAAGGTGTACACAGCCAGCTTCACCAACATGTTCCACGCGTTGACGGAGCACAAACCCCGTACGGCAATGAAACTCGTCACCCTGGGCCCTCAAGAGAAGGTCATTGGCGTGCACGTGATCGGCTTAGGTGCCGACGAGATGATCCAGGGGTTCGCCGTCGCTGTGCGGATGGGCGCGACCAAAGCCGACTTTGACCGCACCGTGGCAATCCACCCCACCGCGGCGGAGGAACTGGTCACGATGCGCTAGCGTTGCGTCAGCGCGGCGCCATGCGCAGCGCGCCGTCGAGTCGGATCGTCTCTCCGTTGAGCATGGGGTTTTCGACGATGCTCAGACTCAGCTGCGCAAACTCCCTGGGGTGGCCCAAACGCGGTGGGAACGGCACGGTCGCCTCCAGGGATTTGCGAGCTTCTTCCGGCAGCCCGGCCATCATTGGAGTATCGAAAAGTCCCGGGGCGATGGTCACCACGCGGATGCCAAATTTGGAAAGTTCGCGCGCCACGGGCAGGGTCATCCCGACGACGCCCGCCTTCGAAGCCGCGTAGGCGACCTGGCCAATTTGTCCGTCGAACGCCGCGATCGAAGCAGTCGTGATCAGGACGCCACGTTCGTGCTCTTGGGTGGGTTCGTTCTGCATCATGCGCGCCGCACACAGCCGCAGAAGATTGAACATGCCGACCAGATTGACCTGGATCGTGAGCGCAAACAGATCGAGGGAAAACGGTCCGCTTTTTCCCACCAGGCGACCCGCCGTGCCGATTCCCGCACAACCCACGGCGACATGCACGCCCCCAAGTTCTTTTTCTGCAACGTCCAACGCAGCGTTCAGAGCTGCTTCGCTGGTCACGTCCGCCTCGACGAAGCGCGCCGCAGCACCCAGCTCCTTGGCAAGCGCTTCGCCGGGCTCCTTGGCCTTGTCGGCAATGAGGACGCGGCCTCCGCGCTCCACAAAGGCGCGCGCCGTCGCTGCGCCTAGCCCAGAGGCTCCTCCGGTAATGATGGCAACACGATCTTTCGGATCCATTAGACCTTCCCTTCGCGGGTAATGGGCGGACCATAACCGAATTGTGCGAGCCCGTGGACCTCAGAATTGTCGAGCACGAAGCCGCGCTCGTTTGGATGGCAACGCGGCTTTAGCGTGCGCGACGTGAGGCTAATCGACGCAGGCCCGCGCCAAGGGCGCGGCGCGTCTCCCGCCCAGGACGCGGAGCGAAGAGCACACCCAAACCGGCACCCAGGGCGACTCCGGCGATAAACAGCCCAGCCCCCGGGAGCAGCGACGCGCCGCCAAGGCTCGTGCGCGCCAGCGCTTTCAGACCCGCGCTGGCCTGACCCGCAGAAGCGTCTCCAACCTTTTGTGCCACCTGTTTGGTCAGTTCGGCTGATGCCAATTGCACGAATTCTTTGAGCATCAGGGCAGCTTTTCCGGATCCGGTAGCGTGCCGCCGTCGCGCACATACTGCACGATGACGTTGCTGAGTTTCGCGTCGGCTTTTTCACACTTCAGCGTGACACTGCCCATGGTCGCGCCTTTGCATTCCTTACGACGCTCTTTGTAAGCAGCGTCGACCTTCGAGTCGTTTCGCAACGCCTGCTGGGCGTTGTCATCCAAAAAGCGCCACTCGACCTTTGAATTCTTCGCTTTAGGCGGCAGCTTCAGGGTCAGTTCTTCGGCGGCAAGGGTTACACAGGAGCCGTTCCAACGAATCGCGTCGTAGCCACCCCCGGCTCCGCTGACTTGCATGCCGCCCATGTCGGTGGAGCGGTGACGCAAGACGATCACCTCTTCGTCAAACTCCAGCTCCCCCGCATCCGAGGCGCCGCCAGAGGCGTTCCAAGCCCGGGTCTTCCGCGTCAGGTAACCGCGCTTCCAGGGCATGCCCTTTTGGAACATCACGAGGGCAACCGTCGGGAAGTTGCCTTGGCACAGCTTGCTCACGAACGCTCCGTCGGGCAGACATAGGTCAGCGCCGGGTTTCGAACATTTCTTGGGCATGCGGGCCGGCGGCTCGTCGCCGTCCTTGCTGGCCGCCTCGGGCTGGACCTCCGAGGCTGCGGAGCTGTTCTTGCTCGTCACCTCACTGGGCGCAACGGGCTCTTTCGCCCCTTGGCTCTTGCCACCACAAGATACGAGCAGAACGAGAACTAACGAGTGTCGCCGCATGGCTGTTCAGGAGAACAAATCATGGCGTCGCACGCAAGCGTCCAAAAGACGCTGCGGGAAGTTGCGGCAGATCCGAGCACTGCCGGTTCAACCCGAAAGTGCCGCCTCGTCATAATAGTCAAGCTTGTGTAGGGGCATGATCACGGCCGTCAACAAGTTGAGGAGGTGGCCCTCGACGCGCTTCAAAAAGCGAGCTCCAACCGCCATTTTGACCGCCAGTTCCGCGCTGTAGCCGCTGCCTGCCACCTTGCGCACCAGCTCGTCACAGCGGCGAGAAAGTGTCCGGCCCTCGACCACCAATTCGCGAGCCCGCTCGGCGTCGGATTTCTGAAACACGTCAGGGGCTTCCTTCGCTAGGGAAGTGACGGCACGGGTGATTTCCCGAAGCTCCCCGGCGATGTCATCCTCGGGCATAGGACCCGGGCACCATAGGGAAAGCTCCGTGAGATTCTTTGCGTAATCGCCGATGCGCTCCACGTCTTTGACCAAGCTCATGAGGAGTAGCCCCCACGGCACGTTGGCCGGTACGGGACCCGACAGTTGTTCCACCACATGCTTGCGCACTGTGCGCTGAAGTTTGTTCAGCTGAACGTCTTGGTCGTACAAGCGCGTGCGCTCTTCAGGTGAGAACTCCCGTCCCCAGTAGACCTCGCATGCTTCGAGAATCATCTCGCGCGAAAGCTCGAGCATCCGGTTGAAGTCCTGGGTTGCGTGTTCCTCGGGGTGTTTGCCCCGGAAGACGTTCATTAGCTCGCGTAGCACTAGGAGACCCCTGCTTTAAAAGTACCTGGAAATGAAGACCAGCAATGCTGGCAGCCCGTAGAACATGCCCACCACATAGGCTAGCGCGGCCTTTCGAGAACGCACGGCCACGTCCGCGAGCCACTCGGCAAGGCGCAGCGGGATGCGGCGGATAAACGGCAGCGGGTAGACCAAGAGCGTGCCGCATAAGTTGAAGAGCAAGTGCACCAGAGCGATCTGCAAGCCGAGATGAGCCGTTTCAGCAGCGCCAGCTGTGCTCGCGATCAGCGCCGTGAAGGTCGTCCCAATGTTCGCACCGAGTGTGATGGGAAACGCCTGCCGCAAATTGATGATGCCTGCTCCGGCCAAAGGCACCAACACGCTGGTCGTGATGCTGCTGGATTGGACCATGATCGTCACGATTGCGCCGACGAGCAGGCCGACCCATGCGCTCGCGTCGAGGGAGCGGGCGATATACGTCTGCAAACGCCCCGCGGCCAGTTGCCGCAGGGTGCGCACGATCAGCAGCAACGCGGTGAAGATGATGACGCCGGAGACCAAGATCAGAACGACCGCCGCCAGCTTGGCTGAGAGACCGAAGGCATCGATCACGTCTTGAATGGGGGCGAGCCCGGCCTTCGCAGCAGTCTTGATGGGGTTCGGCAATTTGGTCCCT
>CALMUT010000136.1 GCA_937872925.1 uncultured Myxococcales bacterium
CTCAACAGGACTTTGGCCGTGAGTTCATTGTGCGTAAGAAGGGACAGGCGGGGCGCCGCCCAGGCGGAACGGGTCGAGCGGGTGCCGCACGCAAACGGGCCCGGCATGTCCAGCAGGCCCAGAGCAGCCTCGAATGAGGCCTCGCTCAGACCGAATCGAACGCACCGCCCTCGAGTTTCCGCGCCGGCGCGGACAGTTGAAGGCGAGGACTTCGCGCCGCGAGAGCGGAGCGGCGCCCGCGCCCACTCTCACGCCCACTCCCGCACCCACTCTCGCGCCCACTCCCGCTCCCGCGCCCACCCCCGTCAAAACGCATTCATACCCGTCAGTGCCTGCCCCAGTATCAACGTATGCACCTCATGTGTGCCCTCATACGTATACACACTCTCAAGATTGTTCATGTGTCGGATGGCGGGGTACTCGAGCAAGATGCCGTTGCCGCCCAGGATGCCGCGGCAACGCCTTGCGACTTCGAGGGCGACTTTCACGTTGTTGCGCTTGCACAGGGAGACTTGTTGCGGGAGGAGCTTGCCGCCCTGGCGTTCTTTCAGGCGCCCGAAGTGTAGGGCCATGAGGTCGCCTTGGATGATTTCGCTGGCCATGTCGGCAAACTGCGCCTGGATCAGCTGTTTGGCGGCGATGGGGACGCCGAATTGCACGCGGTTTTTGGCGTAGTCCAGGGTCGAGTCGAAGCAGGCCTTGCCGGCGCCCAGGGCGCCCCAAGCGATGCCGAAGCGCGCCTGGGACAGGCAGCCCAGTGGGCCTTTCAGTCCGCGCACATTGGGCAGACGGTTCGCGTCGGGCACCCGCACTTCGTCGAGCACGATTTCGCCGGTAATGCTGGAGCGAAGGCTCATCTTGCCGTGCACGGTGGGTGTTTCGAAACCCTGCATATCGCGCTCCACGACAAAGCCTTCGATCGACTCTTGTCCACCGTCTTCGACTTTGGCCCAAACGATGGCGATATGCGCGATGGGCGAGTTGGTGATCCACATCTTGGTGCCGGAGAGCAGCCAATCGTTTCCGTCTTTGCGCGCGCGCGTCAGCATCGAACCGGGGTCCGAACCGCTATCAGGTTCCGTCAGGCCGAAACATCCGATCAGCTTGGCTTGGGCCATCTCGGGTAGGTATTTCTTCTTTTGCGCTTCACTTCCGTAGGCGTAGATCGAATACATCGCCAGTGAACCCTGCACGCTGACGAAGGAGCGCAGGCCGGAGTCCCCGTACTCCAACTCTTGCAGGATCAATCCGTACTGCACCGGGCTCATGCCGGCGCAGCCATAGCCGGAGAGTCCAGCTCCTAGCAGGCCCATGTCGGCGATTTCTGGGATCAGATCCGAGGGGAACTCGCCCTTTTCGAATAACGCGCCGGCGCGCGGTAGGTAGCGTTCCCGCACGAAGCGGCGCACGCTGTCACGGATCAGGCGTTCTTCTTCGCTGAGCTGCGAGTCCAGCGCCGACAGGGTTTCCAGGTTCAAGGCGGGCTTCGACATGGCCGCCCCATACCACGGGGCGCCCGCCCCTCACCACGGGCCGGACCGTCCGCCCCTCGCCAAGGCGAAGGCGTCCCCCGCGCGGGGTCCGCGGGTCCGGGTCCCGCCGAAACCGGGAAATTGGGCCGGACCGGGGCCCGTCCGTTAAGCCCGAGGTGAGCACCCATGCTGCGCGCACGTCTGCTGTTTTCGGCTCTGAGCCTGGCCTTGGTGGGGGCATTTGCCTGCACGCCCTGGGCGGCGCCCGCCCGGGCGCGGGTGCAGCAGTGGCTGGGAAACGTGCAAAAGCCGCCGCATTTGGGGGCTGGACAGGTCGCGGGAGTGGCTCAGCTCGTCCAGCGGACCCGGGAACACCCGAGCTTGCTGAGCGACGACGTTTCCACCCTGAGCTCGACGCAAAGCGGAGCTTGGCCGACTCCGGATGACACAGAGTTGGAAGGGCTCGACGCGGAGATCGCAATTCCGAACAGCGGGGCTGCCCAGGAGACCATCGAGGCGGCTCACGCCGCAGCAGTGGGCCGCTCTGGCTACCAAGGGCCGCGCAGCACTTTGGACCCCGAGCGCAGTTTGGCGGTGATTGGGCGTGAAGCCTTCGTTCACCAACAGCCCTCGCATCGTTCCTTCAAGCTCGGCTATCTACGCGCCGGCGCCATCGTTGCGCGCAGCCCGAAACCCGTTGGCACCCGTGGCTGCGAAAACGGCTGGTACTCCATAGAGCCCGAGGGTTACGTGTGCGTTGGCAAGAGCGCGACTCTGGATGTGACGCATCCCCTGGTGGCCGCGACGGCACGTCGCCCCGATCGCAAGGCCGCGCTGCCCTATGCCTACGGCATCAGCCGGTTTCCGACCCCGCCGTTCTATACCAAGGTGCCCACGCCCAAGCAGCAGCGCTCTGTGGAGCACGACCTTGCCCGTCACCTGACTCATGGAACGGCGAAGGCGTGGCAGGACGTGCCTCGGGATGTGGTTCCGGATCTGCTGCAGGATGGACAGCCCAGCTACACTTGGGGTGGCGGTCTGCATTCGCCACACTCGGTCTATACGGGGCGCGGACTGCCCCAGAGCGGATTTGCAATGCTGGCGATCTTCGACTCCGAAGATCGCAGCTTCGGATTCAGCGTGGACTTGGACGTGATGCCCCTTGACCGCCTCAAGCGCGTGGAGCCGAGCACCTTCAAAGGCGTGGCCTTGGATGCAGACACGCCCTTGCCGCTGGTGTTTGTGCGTTCGAAAGGTGCGTTCCTGTTTTCTGGTGACCCGCGCAGCACTGGGCTCAAAGCAGAGCGAGGGCTTGCCTACCGCGAGGCCATCGCCATTACCGGCAAGGCCGTACGCGTCGGGGGAGTGCGCTATCTGCAAGTGCGCGGCGGCGGGTACCTGCGGGACGAGCATTTGGTGCGCATCAATCCCATGAAGAACCGACCGGGTTGGGCCACTCCGGGACGCACCTGGCTCGATATCTCGATTCTGAAGCAGACCTTGGTCGCGTACGAAGGCACGACGCCAATCTATGCGACCTTGGTCAGTACCGGCGCGGACGGTCTTGGAGATCCGAAAAAGACTCACTCTACCGTGCGGGGTCAATTCCTAGTGCATACCAAGCATGTCACCGCGACCATGAGTGGCGACGTGGTGGGAGACGAGTTCGATCTGCGGGATGTGCCGTACGTACAGTATTTCACTGAGGGCTACGCTCTGCACGCCGCGTATTGGCATGACTCCTTTGGCACCCCACGCAGTCACGGTTGCATCAACCTGGCACCCCTGGATGCCAACTGGCTCTTTTCCTGGACCGATCCCCCGGTGCCGGACAGTTGGCATGGCGTCATGAGTTTGCGCCAGGGCACCCTTGTACACGTGCACCCCTGAACGCCGTGTTTAGGCGTGCTTCTGCAGCATGCGGCTGACGTACTCGCTCATGGTGACGCGTTCGCCGTCTAGGCGTGACAGGACGGCTTTCACGGGGCGCGTGGCTGCGGTTGGGCTGAGCAGGATTTCAAAGGCGTCGGCTCCGGCTTCCCCGGAATCCTGCCACTGACCGCCGATCGAAGCGTGCATGGTCTCTCCCACATAGGACCCGAGCAGCACGGCGAGTCGGCGGGCCACGGTCGGGTCCAGGGCGGGCGCGGCCGGGGGTGCGATCAGTGCGAGATAGCTGTCGACGGCGGAGAGGCTCGCGATGGTGCGATCCAGGGGTCCGTCGGCGTAGTCTGCGCAGTAGCGTGCGACCACCGATCGCGACATGGCGCGGCCCAGGCGCTGCAGGAGTGCGAGGTTCGGCCAGGGGTCTGGGTCCCAGGGGGCGGGGGGCGCCTCTGGTGATCGCATGCACTTTTGCCAGGCATTCGAGTGGGTCGTCGAGAAGCCCAGATCGTGGGCGTCGGGCAGTGGCGCGCCGCGCTTCATGCGAAGCTCGACCAATTGGAATGGATGCCACTCCATGCCGGCGCCGAGCACACGTGCTTCGTGGGGTGCGGTGAGGGATCCGCGCCAGCTCAATTGGCCGCACTGACGCAGGGTCTCGCCGAGATACGAGCCAGCCAGTAGCAGCAGCGAGTAGTGATCGGACTCGACGTCCTTTGGCCGCTTCGCCCCGTACAGCGTGGCGAGGGCTCGATCAATGCGTGCGAGACTGGCGAGGGACAAATCGTAAGGAGCAAAATCTCGAAAGACCGGCGCGCGAGTCATGAATGCCGCGCCGACGGTGCCGAGTACCATCAGTTCGCCGCCGCCGCGGTGCGCCACATGCGCCAAGGTGTCTCCGGCGAGGTGCTCGAGGTTCTCGATGGCGGCGGTGCGTTCCGCGTCGGCGAGCAACAGTTCCGTCGGTTCCCAGGGTGTCGCGCCCGCTGGCAGGCTGTGCCCCGGGCTCGCAGACGAAAGCCCGGTCAAGGCAATGCCAAATCCGGCGATCTTTGGGGCGAGGGTTTCGGCGAACGCAGGGTCTGCGCGCTCAAGACGCAGCCACGCTTGCTGGGCGTCGTGCACCCGGAACAACTGAGCGGAGCTGAGGGCAAGGGCAGCTAGGGCTCCGGTTGAGTGGGGATCGAGGTGAAGCGCCCGCAAAGCGTCTTCGACTGCGGGCCGGCTGTCCGCGGCGCAGGCGCTGGCCAAAGCACGTGCGGCCATCAGCGCCGCGGCCCCCGGTCCCGTGCCGTGAGCCCCGGCCACCAACGCCCGTGCGCGCTGCAGGTCGCTGCCGCCATCGAATAGCGCACCCCGCGTGAGCACTGCGCACAGTGCGGCCCGCGCTCCGGAGGATCCTTCATCGTCCGCAAACGCCTGCTCCGCTTGGGCCCGCGCTCGGTCGGGTTGGTTCAAATCAAGCAGCTGGCGGCTGACCGCGGCGCGGACCTCGGGCTCCAGTAGTGGCGCAGACTCCATGCGTTCGAGCACCGCAAGGGCCTCGGATGGGCGCATCCCGCGTTGTAGCAGGCGCGCGTAGAGCAGAGAGTGCTCCGCGCCGAGGGACCCCGGTAGTGCTTCAAGCGCACTGAGCGCCGCCTCAAGCTGTCCGGAGTCGGCGAGCTCCGCGACCTCGAAGAGGCTGGTGGGCAGTGCGCGTGCGGGACGCGCCAGGGGCGGGCCGGAGCGGATGCGGCCGTCGCGCTCCGGCTGCGTTACCGGGATTGGCGTCGCCGGTGCACTGGCTGGCGGCGGCGCGCTCGTGCGCTTGTGGGGGTCGATGATTTCCACCCGCGGTGGGTGCTCGGAGTAGCTGCCGGCGCGCGACTCGCCTTCTTCGTCCCGGTCCGGGGCGTAGCTTGGCGTGGGATCCGGCGGGGTGCTGATCCGCGGCAGGCGCCCCGCCCTTGGAATACTTGGGTTAGACAGTCGAGGCCGCAGCTCAGCATTCGACGCCGTGCGGTCGGCAGCGGGTGCATCGAGGGACAGCACGATTTCGCGGAGCTGCGCTTCCACCGCCGTTGCCGCACCCGGTGGAGCCGAGTGGCGTGGTGGTCTCGTACTTTCGGGGCGCTCGTCGGCGGCACGCAGCCAGCGCGCGGCCTCCGGGAAAAAGTCCACATCGCGTAGCACCTCCCGCAATCTGGCCGCCGCTTGGGCGCGAGACATGCGGCCGAGCTGAAAAAGGATACGGGTCGAAAGATACGCGATGGCCTCAGCGTGTTGTGGATCTGGACCCACGGCGGCAAGCTCGCGCTGCGCAAGCGCAATATCGTCGGCGTCGAGGGCCTTGTCGATGGCTCTCAGACGCGGATAGTCGAGCGGACCGCCACGCATATGAAGGTCAGTTAATCAGGGTCTGCCGGACTGGGTCTAGTCCTCTAAGGACTTTGCGCAGCGGAAGCCGATCGTCGGCGAGCGATTCTCGGGGTCGGCGCCGTAGCGGAACGAGGGTCGCAACCACGCCGTGTCGCCGCTGTCGAAGCCTCCGCCGCGAATGACGCGGCGCTCCCCAGTTGCCGGTCCTTTCGGATTGACGCTGGCGGTGGCTTGGTAGGGGCCTTCGTAGTCGGCCACCCATTCCCAGACGTTGCCGACCACATCTTGGGGACCAAATCGTGAACTCCCGCCCGAAAAGCTGCCGACGGGCGCGGTGGCCCCATGGCCGTCACTGTCGTCGGGAAAGAGCACCTTGACCCCGACGCCGCTTTTCTCTGCCCAGGCGGCGCAGTCTTTGTCACAAGCGTTGAGATGCTTCGCCGTGGGTGCGTCGTCTCCCCAAGGATAGATGCGTCCGTCGGGACCGCGGGTTGCAAACTCCCACTCCGCTTCCGTGGGCAAGCGCTTGCCTTGTTTCTTGCAGTAGGTCGTGGCGTCCCGATGCGTCACGCAGTTGATGGGGTGATCGCCCCGGTCTTCGGCGCTCTCGTTGCAAAGGGGTGCCCAAGCCTTGCGATCCTTATCGCTGATGTTCGGCCAGTGCGGCTCGCGTCCGGCCCGTGGGCACGCGCCACGGGTGCTGCAGGCCAAATACGCCGTGCGCGTCACTTCGGTCTTATCGATGCAATAGGGTGAGAGTTTGACGCTGTGGGCGGGCTTTTCGTTGTCCGCGGCTTTGGAGTCCTCGGACCCCATGAAGTATTCGCCGCCTTTGATGGTGACCATTTCTTCTGGGCAGGTTGCCGAGGCTGGGGGTGCGCTTGCGACGACCACGGGCGCCGAGGCTGTCGCGGAAGCCGTTGGAGCCGCGTCGGCGTCACCCTTGCGCAGCAATAAGAATGCAACGGCGCCGATCGCAACGGCGGCGCCGACTCCTAACATGGCGAAGAGCGGCGCTTTGCTCGAGCCCCCTGCGGATGCGGCCGGTTCGAGGGTCGCCGGCGTGGAGGTGGTTGCATGCACCGGAAAGGCCGAGGGATCCGTGGTCGCGATGGTGCGCGCGAGCTCCATGGGACGCGTAAGCGCCACGCCTCGACCCGATAGTTGCGCCTCCGTGATGCCTCCGACCGCTTCGATCAGCGCCTGCACGAATTCGCCGGCGCGGGTGTAACGTGCGCCAGGGGCAACCGCGAGGGCCTTGGCGAAGACAGCTTCGACGGCGTCTGGGACTTGCACGCCAAGGCTCTGGGGCGTCGGGCGAGATTCCCGATTGCCAGCGCTGTACGCCAATTGGATTAGATCCCCACCATCGAGGGCGGACTTGCCCAACAGCAGTTCGACGGTCACCAGGGCGAGGGCAAATACGTCCGTCCACGGGCCTGTGGCGCCGTAGCTGCGGCTGAACTGTTCCGGGGCGCCGTATTGTGGCGTGAACGAGGTGATATTCGTGCCGGTCTTCGCCAGCGCCGCTTTCATGTGGGTGTTGTCTGTGATCAGCTTGGCGACTCCGAAATCCAATAGCTTGATCGTGGTGTTATCAGCGCGCGGGTCCTCACCGAGAATGAAGATGTTGGCCGGCTTGATGTCGCGATGTGCAATGCCCTGCCCATGCGCAACGTCCAGGGCTTGCCCGGCGGGGGCGATTACGTTGATCGCTTCGCGCAGCGACCACGGGCCGCGGCTCTCGGTGTCGATCATGGCGTCTTCGAGGGAGCGCCCTTCCAACCACTCATGCACCATGAAGGGCATCCAGCGCCCGTCCGGGGTGGTGTAGGTGCCCACGTCTCGCGCCTGCACGATGCCGGCGGATTGGCTGGAGAGCTCCGTGAGCAGCGCGCCCTCCTGAATGAACGCCTCTTGCAGACTCTCCCTCTGGTCTGACGGCGCGTTGGACAGCTCACTGAAGAATTTGATGGCGACGGGCTTCTTCCAGATGCTGTGCATCGCCCGGTACACGACGGCGAAGCCGCCTTCGCCTACCAGCTTTTCGACGACGTACTTGTCGGCAACGGTCTCGCCAACAATTGAAAGCGGATCTTTGTCAGTCACCCTGCGGTCTCCGCCGGGCACGATAGCCGAAAAGCCAAAGGAATGCGGATTTCACGTCTTTGCGGGTCCTAGGAGCGCTCCCCGTTCGGCCAGATCCGCCAGCAAGGTCGCGGTTCCGCCAAGGACCGCTGCGCTCAGGGCCGCGCCTTCCGCCGCGCAGGCCCGGGCCAACGCGTCGCGCAGCGTGCGGCCGTGCTCCAAAGTTTCGCTGAGGATCGCGGCGGCGAGGGGCGAGAGCTCCAAGTAGCGCACCTCGTGCTGGGGGTTGCGATAGACGAGCAGCACCGTGGGTTTCTCGACGGGAGGCTCGTCGTTTTCTTCGTCGTCGCTCAGCAAGTGCAAAGCCCAGTCGTAGCGCATGAGCTTAGCGGCTTCGATGAAACGCAGGCCTGCGTCCAGCTCTAGTTCCGCGGGCTCTATGGCGGCGTCGGCGCAGAGCATGGATCCCACGACGATCTGCACGTGTTCGTGCTCGGCCAGTTGACTCATATAGGCCGGTACCCGCGGATCCGCTTTCCACAGCGGCGCGCAGAACTCTAGTAGCTCGGTGATCGCGTCGCGCAAGTAGTGGGTGCGTGGACCTCGCTCGCGTAGGAACCGGTCGAAGTACTCCTCAAACACCGGCCCCATGCGAGCCATGGTGCGCGGGATGGAGGCGTGCATCGCCGACCACAGATTGCCCCGCACTAAATTGCGGTACACCAACAGTCGCTCGACGCTATCTTGCAGCACGTAGTTCGCGTCGGCGTCTGCGACGCCGTGGCGACCGAGCCATGCGCGAACGGCCTCGGTGTCTTGCGCGTCGATCTCGTCGCCAAAACACAGCTCCGCGAAGGCGGACTCAAGCTGCGCCTGCACGCTCATCCTCTCGACGCGCCAGCGCGCGGTCGTAGGCCAGCTGTAGCGCCGCAACTTCTTCAAGCAATATGCTCAGCGCCGGCACCTCGTTGTCTCTTTCGAGCAGAACTGGCACAGGCCCCGTGCGGCGCACGGTGAAATCCAACAACTCGATGACCGGGTCGATCACGGGCGCTCCGTGGGTGTCGATGATGAGGCCCGATTCCGAGCGCCAGTGCCCGGCGATGTGCAGCTGCGTCACCCGCGACAGCGGCAGGCTTTCGATGAATTCTTCAGGGGAAAATCCGTGATTCTGGGCGTTGACCCATACGTTGTTCACGTCCAGCAATAGCCCACAACCGCTGCGCTCTAGGATCTCGGAAATGAACTCTGCCTCTGGCATTTCGGGTTTTCCCGGCTGGGCGTAGTAGCTGATGTTCTCCATGCTCATCGGCAACTTGAGGTCGTCTTGTATCCAGCGCAGCCGGTCGGACACGCGACGCACGTTTTCGTCGCAGAGCTTGAGGGGAAGCAGATCGTGCAGCACTAACGGGCCCGCGGTGCTGAAACACAGATGGTCCGAATGCCAAGGCGTCTGCACACGGGATAGTTCCACGGACAAGTCGCGCAGGTAGGCGGTCGGCGGCGGATCGATCGCGCCGAGGGACATCGTCAAGCCGTGCGTGACGACTGGATAGCGTTCGCAAACCCGTTCCAGCGCCGCTGGGTACCAACCGCCGCGGCCCATGTAGTTTTCAGGGGATACTTCAAAGAAGGCGACGTCTTGGAGAGGGCCGTCGACTACTTCTTCCAGGAAATCCCAGCGCAGCCCCAATCCGACGCCGCAGAGCTCTCGCTTCATGATCACGCCTCAAGCCTGACGCCACGTCTCCGCGCGTTGCGGAGACGTGGGGTCGGACGCGCAGTTCAGCCGCAGGTGCCGGCGCCGCAGGCCATCTTGGCCCCGCCAGCCTTTTTGGCGGCAGGCTTCTTGGTCGCTGCGGGCTTTTTGGTTTCCGTCTTCTTGGTGTCGGCTGCCTTCTTGTCCCCACCGCATCCGCCCGCGCCACAGGAGGCTTTGGCGCCACCGGCTTTTGCGTCCGTGGTCTTGGCCGGGTCGGTCGCAGTCTCTGCCCCAGGGGTTGCTGCCGCGTTGTCCCCTTCGGCCGTGGCGCCTTCGGCGCTCTCTGCGCTGCCTTCTTCGGACGCCGCCATGTCGGAGTCCGCGGGCTCTGCAGACGCCGCAGGGACTTCTTGGGCTTCCCCGGGGGTCTCGGCCGCCGGCGCGGAGCCGCCACATGCCACTGCGCCAAGGGCTGCCAGGGTCGCGGCGATACTGGTCAAAGATAGCTTTTGATTCATGAAATCGCTCCTGTTCGGAAGAACCGACTTTAATACGAGCGGGCCGGTCGGTCCGATCGAATTTTCCGCCCCGAGTTCCTGGGGCATTAAAGCGTACGGATCTCCGGCGCTTCGGTTTCAGTTTGGATCGCGTTGCGCTGCGGCGCAGCCTGCTCCGGGGCTGGCCTGGCGCTACTTGTCCCGGAGTTTTGCAGACAATTCCAGCTCAACCCGGGCCTCACGGCCGACCAGCTTCCCGAGCCATTTGTCCGCACTCGGTGTGCGCCTTCCGGATTCGTCCCTTGGTTGCACGTCGTGGGCCGCCAGCTCCACGACAAAGGGCCGCCGCGTTCGAATGTTAATGCGCTCGGGCGTAGCGGTCGTGTCGGCGCCGGGCTTCCACTGGAACGTGGCTTCGAGGGACACGCGACGCTCGACGCGCATGCCGTTGAAGGTGAGAGCGCCGGTTGCCGCCAGGCGCACGCTGCGGGCCTCGACGGAAAGCACCGCCGCGTCGCCGGCATCTGCGCCCGCGTCGGGCCCCGCTTCGGGTAAGCTCGGCGGCTTCACCCTTACCTTGCGCCCCAGCGCGGGCGTTTCGGCGGAGACTTCGTCAATGCGCAAGATCTCGAATGTGGCCCAGCGCACGCGTTCGATTTCCGCTTCGGGCCGGTTGGAGCCCACGTTGAGCCAGCTCCGTGCCGCGTTGGTCGCGTCCCGGGGACCGGCGTCGCCGCTTTCGAGCATGCTGATAGACGCAACGTCCACGGATATGGTGCCCCGGGTGCGCGTCAAGTTCTGCAGTTGCACCTGGAGCTCGCCTCGGGCGACCCGAAGTTCTCCGCGCGGAGTGGCATCTCTGGCCTTCAAACTCAGGCGCGCCACGCCGCGTTCTTCGATCACGTAGGCGGTCGTCGGGCTGGCGGCTGCATCCGAAGTCCCGGCGTGCGCGGGCCAGGGCTCGGTCGGCGGCGGCGGCGGCGGCTCCTTCTTGGAGCACGCCCACACCAGGCAAGCTGAAAGCAGAAAAACGGCGGGTTTCAATGCCAGACTCCCACGCCAAGCCCCCAGCCAAAGTAGCGCTGGGCGCCATCAATGGCCGAGGACACACGAAAATGGTTTCCGTCCTCGAATAGTCCGAAAACCGTCCAGGGAAACAGCTTCAAGTCAAAGCCGACGGTGCCGTGCAGCCTTGATCTGCCCCGATCGAATCGCGTCGGCTCGCCATAGCTGCCAGCGCGGACCTTCAACCAGTGCGGCACCACTTCGCTTTCGATGCCCAGGTGCGGGGATAGGGTGACTTTTTCGCCGGACCGGTCCACTCGGCGCTGCAAGAACGACTCGACGCCCACGCCGTCTTGGACCGGGCCAGTCACGGAAAGCGAGCTCGTCACAAGCACGTAGAATCTGCGCATGGACTCATAGCGCGCACGCAGCTTGCGGCGCAGCGCGTCTTCCCGGCGCTCTCGAGCGAGTTCGTCCAGTGCCTCTTCGATGGCGTTTTCCGCGTCTGCCGCGCGTTCCGCCGCGCCAACGTCTCTGCGCTCTTGGCGTGCGCGCGCCACGGCGTGCTCGCGGCGTCGCTCACGCTCGCGCTTGCGCCAAGCCAGGTGACGTTCGAATGCTTCCAGCACTCTGCCCGGATCGACCCAGCGTGGGTTCAGGGGACGTGGACCCAGCTGGATGGCGACGCCGAAGTTCATGTCCCAAGGTAGCGTGACTTTTTCGGGCAGGTAGAAGGCTTCCGCGCTGGTGGGGTCGCCGATGATGCGATCGCCGCCGGTTTCCGTGGCCACGCCGCTGCTCGGCTCGCCGGTGAGCACGGCGCTGCGCAACGCTGCACCGAAGCGAAAGCGCTGACTATGCGGCGCCCAGAGCATGCCCAATTCCAGCGCTGCGCCGGTGGCATTGAATAGTTCCGTCGGTTGGCCAGGCGCGGGGTTTTCGTTCTCGATGATCAAGCCGGTGCCGCGGCTGCCGGCACCCAGCACCAGCTGGCCGTCGTAGAAGCGTCGCGCCAGCTGGATGCGCGCGCCGCCGAACTGCGCAAAGACTTGGTCTTCTTGTAGCCCGGCCGCTCCGTCGTCGATACGCGACAGCCTGTAGCGCTGAAGATCGACGGAAAGGCCGAAGCCCCAATTGCCGTCCTGGAGGATCCCCGCGACGGTCAAGAACGCAAATCCGGTCTGGTCCGACTGCAACGTCGTGCGCTGCCCCGTATTGAAGAAGTCCGTCCCGCTGATGGAACTCGGGAACGTGACACCCAGGCCCAGATCGTAGTCGAAGTGATCGTAAGAGTAGGGCAGGCGCACGGCGGGTGCGGCCGGGTTTTGGGTGCTGCCGTCGACGCCTTCTGCGATGGCGACGTAAGCGCCGGCAAGTCCAAGCACACGGCTGCTGGCGAGCACCACGCCTTGGGTCAGGTCCACGCGGTAGCGACTTGTGGTCAGCGGGCTGTCGTTCGGTCCGATCGGCCCCGCGGCGTGGCTCTGCGCAGCGGAAAGAGCGCTACATAGCGCCGCGGCGCAGGCGACCGCCCGTGGATTCGTCACCCTCACGAGGCGGCGCCCTTGCGCTCTCGTGCCATTTTCATTTCGGTTGAAAGCACGCCTACCAAAACACCCACGGCCCCAGCCGCAAATACAACTAGCATGGGACCGACCAGGGCAAACACCGCAGAAAGCCAGGTCAAGAACACAAACGTATCGCGCTTGAACAACGGAGCTATTTTCGAATACAGGCCGCCGTCTGCGGCTGAACTTTGAGCCGAAAGGGGGTACTGCAGTAGGTCTCCAGAGCCAATGCGGATCAGGTAGCGATACTCGATACCGCTCGCGGTGAGACCGCATAGGAGCGTGACGGCGCCCGCCAGCAGGTAAATCCAATGATTCGAGGTTTGGTACAGGCCGTAGGCAGCGCCCGCGAAAAAACCATAGTTCGTCAGGTCGTCGCCGACCGTATCTAACCACTGGCCCGCGAGGGATCCGCGATAGGTCACGCGGCTCATCTCTCCATCGCATCCGTCCAGCACGCTTTGGGCTTGAAACGCCGTGGCGCCGATGAATAAGGACAAATAGTCCCCCCGGGCAGCCATGACCGCACCGAAAATCCCGACCGCAAGGATGGCCACCGAAACCTGGTTGGGGGTCAGCGCGGTCCGCACCAGCACTCGGCTGATGGCCAGGGAGATGTAGCGATTGAGGTGGCGGCTGGTCCAACCGTCCTGGGGCTTTCGTAGCGCTCGAAACAGCACACGCTCGCCAGTTCGAGCGCTCTCTGCGTCGACGATGTCGAGGGGCTCGAAAGTGTAGGGCAGCGGCACCGCTTCGGGTTCCGCCACCAGGTCCCGCGTCTGCCCAGCCGCGGGCAAGCCCTGCCGAACGACCAGCCCGAGCATTTGCCGCGGGACCAAATAGCTGGCCGGCAGGCTGAGCAGCGCACAGCCGTCCGGCGCGGTTGACGTGACGGGAATGCGCAAGCGTGCATCCGCGAGCAATGCGGCGTGCTCTTCGGCTTCCACCACGATAGCCGAGGCCCCGGCGCCCTGGGCGTCGAGGGCGAGGCGCAGCGCAAGGTTCAGGCCGCCCAAGCGGCGGGAAGCGTCCGCAGAGGTTGCACGAAGCGATAGCGCCCACGACTCTGCCGGCTGGGTGCCGGACTCTGGTGCCTGCGTGGTCGTCTCCTTCTCGGGTTGTCTAGGAGCCATCGCGCTGCGCCGGGCGGTAGCGCGACTCGATCGGCTCGTCAACGAGCGATGCAGGCGCGGCTCGGTTATAGTCGCGCCGTGACCTACAGCGCAAAACTGACTTGTCTTGCTGGATGTGCCGGGAGTTTTCCCGTGACCCAACCCATCTACCGCTGCCCTAGCTGCGGCGGTCTGCTGGAGGTTGCCCACGACATTGCTGCTCTGAAACACAAGAGCGCTGCTGAGTGGAAGCAGCTCTTTGACGACCGCTACATGAAGACCAGTTGGCCCTACGGTTCAGGGGTTTGGGGCAAGAAGGAGTGGGTCATGCCCGCGGTGCCCGACGATCTGATCGTGAGTACCTACGAAGGTGGCTCCAATCTGTTTTGGGCGGAGCGCTACGGCAAGTCACTGGGGCTGTCGGATCTGTGGGTCAAGCTGTGCGGCAATAGCCATAGCGGATCCTTCAAAGATCTGGGCATGACCGTGCTGGTCAGTGTTGTGCGCTTGGCCGTGCAACAAGGTTTGAAGCTCAAAGCCGTTGCCTGCGCGTCGACGGGGGATACCAGTGCGGCCCTTGCGGCCTACGGAGCGGCGGCCGGGCTGCCCGTGGTCGTGCTGCTGCCTCGCGGCAAGATTTCGACGGGACAGCTGGTGCAACCACTGGCCCACGGCGCCTTGGTGCTCGGACTGGATACGGACTTCGATGGCTGCATGAAGATTGTGGCGCAGTTGGCCGAAGAGGGGCAGGTGTACCTTGCCAACAGCATGAACGCCCTGCGGCTAGAGGGGCAGAAGACCGTCGGCATCGAGATCACCCAGCAATTCAACTGGCAGGTCCCGGATTTCATCATCTTGCCTAGCGGCAATCTGGGCAACGCCTCGGCAATCTACGCCGGGTTCAAGATGATGCTGGACCTCGGACTGATATCGAAGTTTCCGAGGCTGGTGATGGCCCAAGCAGAAAACGCGAACCCGCTGTATCGCGCGTTCGTCGCCAAAGAAAAGACCGTCGCGCCCATCGTGGCGCAGCCGACCCAAGCCACTGCAATTCAGATCGGCAACCCAGTGAGCGCGCCACGGGCGCTGCGCGCTCTGGAAGCAATGGACGGCATTGTCGAACAGGCCAGCGAACAGGAACTCGCAGACGCGGCGGCGCGTGCGGATCGCACGGGCATGTACACCTGCCCCCACACCGCAGTGGCGCTCGCAGTGCTTGAGAAGCTTGTCGCGCGCGGAACCATTAAAAAAGACCACCGTGTCGTGTGTATCTCCACTGCCAGCGGTCTCAAGTTCACGGAGTTCAAGGTGCGCTACCACGAAGGCCAGATGCCCGAGGTGGAGCCGACGCTGGCCAATCCGCCCACGATGCTTCCGGCGGACTATGGCCAGGTCGTCGACGCCATCCAGCAACGCCTGCGCCAGAGCGCCTGAGACAAAAGAAAAACGCGCCGTCTCCTGGGAGCCAGCGCGTCTTTCCGTGGCCGGGGGCTGCTCAGAACGTCAGATGCGCCGCGGCTCCGCCGCCCGTGGGTCCGATCACCGGGGCCACGCGTAGGCGCGGCCCGCTCACGAAGCGAGACTTGGCCGCCTTTTCGTCGGAGTCCGCGCTGGTTAGCAGCACGACGCCCGTGACGCCCAGGGTGATGGCCACGCCGAAAGCCATGTCCGCGATCAGCGCGTTGCGCTCGACGTCGTCGGCCGCATCCGTGGTCGGATTGTCTTTGAAGTCGCTCTTGGCGCTGAGCGCCTTGATCCCGAAGAAGGTGCCGACCAGGGCGCCAGCGCCCGCGATGCCGAGGGTCACATACGCGGGTACCTTGCTCTTGGACGAAGCGGCGGGGTTTTCTTCGGGGGGCGGGGCCACCGGCGCGGGGGGCGGGTCCGCAGTCGGGTCGCCGGGAGCGTCAGCCAACACGAGCTCCGCCGAGAGCTCTTGCTTCTCGCCGGCCTTCACGTCGACTTCACGCTCGATGTTTTGGTAGCCAGGAGAGCTGATCGCGACGGTGTGTTTGCCCGGCGCAAGCTTGACGATCATGGGCGCTTCGCCCATTTGCGGCTGGCCGTCGATCATGACCGTTGCGCCAGCTGGCGTGGTGATGATGTTCAATTCGCCGACCGGCTTGCCTTTCAGCTCTTCCAATCGCTTCTTGGCGTCGTCGACTTTTTCGGCGCCCGCCTTGGCGTGGCCCGGGTTGTCCAAGAACTTCGCGTAGGCTGCGGCGGCCTCTTCGCTCTTGCCCTGCTTGTCTAGGGCAGCCGCCATCCAATACTCCGCGTGCGGGGTCGGGATCGCTTCGTAGGCCTTCTTGAACGCGGCGAATGCGTCTGCGTACTTGCCCGCAGCGAACGCTTTTTCGCCTTCGCCGTAGGACTTGCGCGCCGTGTCCTTGGCCTTCTTGTCCGGGGCCGCTTTTGCGGCTTTGCCTTGGGCGGCAGCAGGGGGCGGAGCCGCCGTCGTCACCAGGGCGCCGGCGACCAGGGCCGCACCGACGGCAGGAAAGCGCATAAATATCGAGAAGTTTTGCATCAACCAGCCTCCGCCGCGGGGTCCGTCGTTCGCGGCGATACGAGGCTAAACCCAAGGTGGAGTCTGGACAAGCCCGGTTTGGATATAGTGTCCGGAAAAGCTGGGGCTCAGGCCCCCAATCGTCCTCCTTCCCATGAGCTCGCCTCCCGACACCCGCTCGGACTTCCCCGCTGCAAGTCCGCCCAAAGAGCCGCACGTGCGCACGCTCCCGCCACCGGAATGGGTGGGACGCGAAGGACCGCGCTCGGCGGTTTCCCTGCAGCTCGAGCTCCTTACCCAGGATCCGGCGGTGGCTCGTCGGACGGGCCCGCGGGCGGAGCTGGCCTTCTTCCGCGCCCGGGCACGGGCGGCGCGTGCCCAGAACGACGCCGAGGCGGAGCGGCAGGCCTCCGCGGCCCTCGCCCGGGCACTGACCCAGCGCGGAACAGATTTGGATGAAGCCATCAAGCTGGCGCGTCGCGCTCTTCTGCTCGGTGACGATCCGCATCTGCGCGAAGAGCTTTCTCAGTGGCTCGCCGCGGTCGGCGCGTCGGCCTTGGCCGCCCGCACCCTAGAGACGCTGGTGAAGCAGGGTGCGGCCGCCGCCGCCAAGCTCACGCGGATGGGGGTGCTCTTCGGTCGCGCGGGCAACGCTTCCGCAGCGGCTGACGCACTCTTCGAGGCGGCGCGCGCCGATCCAACGGATCCCGTGGCTGCAGAGTTGCTCGGCGGACTCTCCGCTTGGGCGCCTGCGGACGTGTCGAGCAACCGTGCGGCGGGCGCGTATCTGGAAGGAGCGCGCCGTCGCGACCGGGCAAAGGACCGCGCCCTTGCCTTCGAAAACCTGCTGCGGGCGTTCGAGATGGCACCGCACGAGCCGATCGTAGCGGAAAAGCTTTCCACCACGCTGCGCGCGCGCAATCGCACGGGCGCCGCCGACGAAGTGCTGCGAGAGCACGCGCGCGCCTGCGGCGAAGGCGGTCGCGCCGTGCACCTAGAGCGCGTGCAGCACGCCCAGAAAACCGCGGATTTGCCCACGGCTTTGGGCGCTCTCTTTGATGCGCACCTCGATGCTGACGTCAGCGCCGGGCGCTTCGCCGAGCCGCCCGACGTCGCGGCCTCTGCGCTGGCTTCGGTGCTCGATAGCGCCGGCTTGCACGAGCTTTTGGCTGCCCACGATGAACTCACGGTCACGAGTCTGGCTTCTGACGAACGCTTTCGCGCCTACCTTTCCCTTGGCAAGTTGTACGAGGAAAAGCTGTCGAGCCCGGAGCGCGCGCTGCGCGCATTCCGCCAGGCGCTCGCGCTTCAGCCCGGCTCCGACGTTGCGCGCAGTGCGCTCTTAGAGCATCGCCGCGGCAGCCTCGATCCCTGGGACGTCGCAGATGCGTTGATGTTCGCAGTGGAACGTCATACCGGCGCCGCGAGCTGCATGCGGCTGCTGCGCGATCTCGCGCACATGGCGGAGACTGAGCTCGAAGCTCCGCGACTGGCGTATTGGGCGATAGAGCGCCAACGCGAGATCGAGCCCAGCTCCGAACTGCTGGCCCAAGCCGAGCAACTCAGGCCGAGAGCGGAATCCCTTGCTGCAAGCCTGGCCGAGGCCGAGCAGGCGCTACGAGAAGCGTCGGGATCCGAGCGCTTCGAGCGCCTGGAGCGCGTGGTGGCGTTGCTGGTCGAGTGGCCGGAACGAAAGTCGGATCTGCAGGCGCACCTGCGTGAAATGGTATTGGCTGACCCTTCACGCGCCGAGCTACGCGGTCGCTTCGAGCGACTCTTGGAGCGCACAGGTGGTGACGACGAACTAGAAGCGCTGCTGCGAGATTGGATCGCCCAAGCCCCCGCCGGCTTCGATCAGGAGCGCGCACGGGTCGCAATGGCGAAGATCCGTTGCGGGCGCGGGGATCTGACGGGCGCACTTGAAGTGCTCGACCCGTGCCTCGACGATCCGGCGGCGCAAGCGCAAGCCTGGAGCTATGCGGTGGTGATCGCCGCGCGTCGCGACGATCCCGTGCGCCGCGCTCGCGCCCTGTCGCGCTTGTCGCTGCCGCTATCGGCGAGCGTACGCGCAGTGACGCTGGCCGTCGCTGCCGAGGCGTTGCTCGAAGCCGGCGATCTCGAAGCCGCGACGCACGCCTGCGAGCAAGCGCGTCGCGCCGATCCCTCTCTGGCACGTCCCGTCGGTGTGCTGGCCGCCATCGCGCTCCGTCGCGGTCCGAGCCCCGAGTCCGCCGAGGCCCTGGAGCGCGCCATGGGGGTGATCGTGCCCCGACCGGCCCTGTGCGAAGCTTTGGCCGAAGCCCATGAAGCCATGGGCGATCCGGTGCTGTCTTTAGCGTGGACGCAGCGCTGGCTCGCACTGCGCCCCGGCGACGCCCGCGCCGCGCGCACGCTGCTGGGCCGGGTGACCGAAAGTGGCGACGCCGCAAGACTGGCGGACGCGCTGTCCTGGCTTCTGTCGCAACCCGAGCCTCTGCTCGACATGGCGCCCGCGCTATGCGCTGCGCTCTTGCGCCTCGCGGAACTCGACGCCACGCGCGCCGCGGGCATCGCTCGCCGTGCCCTCGACGTGCTGGGTCCCAAATCGCCGGAGCTATGCGATGTCGTCCTTGGGGTCGCAGACGTCGCGGAGGAACCGGGCCTGGCGCTGACGGTGCTCGAGCGCCGTTGCGCGACCATGGCGGACGGCGAAACCCGCGCGGAGATCGCTCTGGAGATCTCTAAGCGTCGCGCCGCAGTTGGCGACGTCGATGGCGCATTGCGCGCCCTTGCCCGCGCTGCGCGAAACGGCGTGGCGTCGGAACTCGTGTTGCAGGCGCTGCAGGAGACGCCAGATCCCCGCGGGAGCGACGGCGAGCTTTCGCTTCTTGAAGCCAAGGCCGAAGCCTTGGCACGGGCCACGCCAGCGCAGCCTGTGGAGGCAGCAGCTGTGCTGCGGGAGCTTGGGGCCGCACTCTGGGACCTGGCGGGCGATGTCGAGGGCGCCGTGGCGGCATGGGAGCGCGCAGCGATTCTCGATCGCGAGCGCGGACCGTCGCGTTTCGCCCGGGATTTGCTGTCCTTCGCTGGCCACGCGGAGGCGGTACGGCGCCTCGAAGAAAACGCCGCGCGGCAGGAGGCACCCGAAGACGGTGCGCGCCAGTATGGCACTGCCGCGATGGTGGCGCTTTCGTCCGGGGACAACGAGTCGGCGCTGCGCCTGGGCGCGTTGGCCTTGGAGCTCGACCCCTCCCGGGCCGACGTGTTGGCCATCGCCGAGCGCGCCGCGAGTGCTGCGGATATCGACGCCCTCGAAGCCATCTACACCAAGCTCTCGGACGCAGCGCTCGGCTGTTACGGAGAGCGCGCGGTACACTATCGGGCCGCGCGGCTCTATGAACGCCGCGGGCATGCGGCTCGTGCCGTCGCGCACGCCGTCAAAGCCTTCGAGGCGGTGCCCACCGAAGGCGTGACGTACATCGTCATGACGCGCCTGGCCGGCAATGACGCAGCAGCCAGCGAAGTTGTCCGCTGTCTCGAACGTGTTGCGAGTCGTCAGAGCGACAAGCGCGAGCGCGCGGCATGGCTGCAGCGTGCCGCGGCCATGGCGGGCGGCGGCGAAGAAGGCGTGCGTCAGCGGGTCGACGTCCTACTGCGCGCCCTTGCCGTGCGTCCAGATCGCGAAACCCTGCGCTCCCTGGGTGAAGCCGCGCTCTCGCTGCTGCGCATCGCCCCGGATTCCCGCGACGTTGTCGAGATGCGCGTGCGCCGCTCCATCGACGAGCTCTTGACCGGGTGTGAGGGCCCGGAAGGCGCCCGGGCAGCCATCGTGGCCGCGGGCATCGCCTTGCGCCTGTTTTCCGACGGCGACGCCGCGATGGCCGCCCTGCGTCGCGCCATCGAAGCCGACGCAGACATCGAAGAGTACGCCGATCTTGCCCCCCACACTGAGGCGCTTGCCGCTCGGGAAATCGCCGCTCGGGAATGGCTCGGCGAGGTGCTCGCGCTGACCACAGCGAAGTACGGCAACCCGGGCAAAGAGCTGTTGTCCCTCGCCGCCCGCATTGCATCGGAAATCGGCTCTGAACGCACCGAAGCCGGCCTGCTGGTGGCGCTCGCGGAACGCTTTCCCGACGAGGCTGACTTTGTGCGCCGCGCAACCGTGGCGGCGCAATCCACCGGCGACGGGGAGCTGCTCGCACGCATTGTGGCGGTGGTGCCGAGCGCGGCCCGCATCGCGAACCTGATCGAAGCCGCCGACGCCGCGGAAAAGCGGGGCGAGTTTGCCCAGGCCATTGAGGCCCTCGAGAGTGTCGAGGGCGATCCCGAGGCCTCCTCCGCCGAGCGGCGCACGGCGCGCGATCGCTTGCGCAAGATCTATCCTGTCGCCGGGCGCCGCGAGGAGTTGGAACAGCTGCTGGTCGGAGAGCTGGAGCGGGAAGGTCTCGAGCCCTTCGAGCGCGCCAAAGTCGCGCAAGAGCTGGCCGCATTGGTTGCCGCTCGCGGCGATCCCGAGCGCGCGCTGACCATCCTGTCCCGTATGGCGGCGACCCTGGGCGACCAGCGCAGCTTGCTGGAAGACATGGTGACGCTCGCGCGCCAGAGCAGCGACAAGCGCGCTCAGGCCGATGCCCTCGGCAAATTGGTGGAGCTGTTGCCCGAGTCCGAGCGGCTCACGACCTTGCGGGAATTGGCGCGGCTCCTGGGGGATTTGCGGGACGAAGACGGCGCGCTGTCCCGCCATCGCGAAGTGCTGGAGCTCGATGCCAAGGATCTCTCGGCGCTTTCCGCTCTGGAACGGGACGCGGAACGTCGCGGCGACTGGGAAGCGCTGACCGCGATCTTGGCGCGTCGCGCTGGGCTCGCTGCGCGGGTTGACGACGTGCGGCGCATTCGCTTGCGTCGGGCGGGCGTGCTGGAGCAGCGCCTAGGGCGCCCCAACGAAGCCTGCACGGAACTCGAGGCGTTGATTGCCGCAACGGGGGATCACTACTCCGTGTTGCGAGTCTTGGCGGATCTGCACGAACGCATGGGGGCGTCCGCGCGTGCGGCGCAACTGTGGATGCGTGCCAGTGCCTGCACTACGGACAAGCGCGAGGCAGCGGATGCCGCCCTGCATGCGGCGCGCGCGGAACTCCTCGGTGGCGACGCGGCGGCGTCCCGGCGTGTGCTCGACGGCATCGAAGCTTGGGCGGAGCCCACTTCGGAGCTGCTGCAGTTGCGTGTCGATTTGGAACGCACCTCAGGGGATCCGGTGGCGCTTGCGACGGCACTCGACGAGCTGGCGTCACTTTCGCCGGGAACTGCCCAGGACCGCGCGCGCCTGCTGACAGAGGCCGCCCGCGCCTTCGACGCTGGCAGCGAGATCCAAGAAGCCATGGCGCGGGCCCAACGCGCCGCGCTGCTGGCACCGGATAACGGCGAGGCCCAGCTCACGGCGCGTTGGCTTGAGTACCGCGTGCGGGGCACGGGCACTGCGAATGACGCGCGTGTGACCGTCGCGGAGTTGCGTGGCGTGGACCCAACGGGACTCACTCCGGAGCAGCTCTCTTTGCGTGCGTTCTTGCTGGCGGAAAGCCTCGATGTTGCCCTCGGCTCCGGCGCCGGCATGCGGGAGATCTCCCGAGCCGAAGCGGAGATCGGGATGTTGCCCTTGGTGGCTTTGGGCATGGCGGAGCGCATGGCTCAGGGGGGCGAGCCCGGCCAGGCCCTGGACGCCTTCGACATTGCGCTCTCTGGGGATTTGCACGCGCTACGCACGCGGGCCCGGGTGGCGCTTTCCGCGGCGCATGCGGCCCATGTCGCCGGCGAGCTCGAGCGTGCCCACAAACACGTCGAAGTCGCTGCGACCGACGAACGCACCCGCGCCGCCGCGCTCGAGCTGCAGGTCGAGCTCGTCAACGATCAGCGGCTCCTGCGCGACACACCTTCCAAGAAGGCGCCCCGGCGCACGGCGAGCAGCCAACGCTTGCTGGGGCGCGCCCCAGCGAAACCAGGCGCGCGCCCCGCCGTCGAAGCCGGCGTGGATTCTCAGGTGCTCGCCCGGGACGTCCGCGCCGAAGCAGCGCCGCCTGGCCCCGAGGTCAGTGCCACCGCCGCGCCTGCCGTTCGCGACCCACGCGTCGAACCAGCGCCCATCACGCGGGCGCAATTCGAGGAGCCAGAGCCCGGCGTCGCGCGCACGGATCGCGTGGCCTTGCCTCCGGACAAGCCGCCCTCCGCGCCGCCCGCGCCTCCGGAGTCGGAGTTGCCGCCGACGCGCCACTCGCCCTCTGAGCCCGCGCAGCCATCGCCGACTCCCGTGGCCGCACGCCCCGCGCCGACTCCAGCGCCGCAGCCGCTTGCGGCACCCGATCCCGACGCAGAGGCCGACTACCAGCGGCGCCCTTCGCGAGTCTTTCCGGCGATTGGTCGCGCAGAAGAGCAACTCTTCCTCTCACTGTCCCAAGGTTCGATCGAAGCCGGCCTGGAGCTGATGCACCAGCTGGAGAATCGCTCGTCGCGTTCCCACGACTTGGTGAGCGTCGCGCGCCGGGTGGCACATCTGGATCCCGCCAACCCCGAGCTGGTGCGCGGGCTATTCGAAGCAGCTTTGGCGGACCGCGATGTCGCCTATGCGCGAGCGGTGGAGCATGTGCTGCACTATTTGGATTTCTCGCGCTCGCCGGTGCCCGTGCCACCGCTCTCAGATCAGCCGGAAAACCCTGACGCCGTGCGAGCGCTGTTGACCCACGACATCCAGAGTCCGTCTGCTGAGGCGCTTGGTTTGCTGTGGGAAGGCGCGTCCCACGTCTTTCGTCGCGACCCCAGCAGCTACGGCGTGACCGGACTCGAGCGCATTCCCCTCGGCGCTCCGTCGCCCCTCGGGCGCGTCTTTTCTGCGACCGCTCGGGCACTGGGTCTCTCGCGCACGGCCATCTTCCAACGCCGCAGCGCGGGGCCCGTGACGGTGAGCGTCGCCCTGCTCTCGCCGCCCGCTGTGATCGTGTCGGGCAACGCCAATCGGGAGTCTGCGGAGCTGGCCTATCACGTAGCCGCCATGCTCGCCGGTACCCTGCCCGAGAATGTGCTGCTCTTCGGAGCCCCAGAGGCTCAAGCCCGCGGTGCACTGCGCGCACTCGAGCTCGCCTTTGGTCACCCTGACGACGATCCCAAGTCCCTGGCCAGCGTGGCCAACCTCGCCGAAGTGCTATGGGAAAGCATCCCGCCCCGTTCTCAGCGCCGCCTGCGTGAGCTGTGTGACGACAAGCGCACCACGGACTACGCCGCCGCGCTCGTCAGCGCCCGGCGTTCCGTACGTCGCTTTGGCCTGTTCGCCGCCGGCGACCTGCTCGTCGCGCTCAAGGAAGTCGTCGCCGACGAAGGCGTCCCCGAAGAGGTACTGAGTCAGGCGGGCGGCCTGCGTCGCTTGGCCAAGGTCAGCGAGGCCGTGGCGGACCTGCTGCGGCTGAGCACCAGCCCCGAATACGCCCACGCCCGCTGGCAGGTAGAAAAGCTAGGAGTGCGGCAAGGCGGCGGCGGGTTTGCTACACTCTGAGGGCCGGCCCGATCCGGCTGTCTTGAGCTGCTTCCGTGACAGCTATGTCAGACCCCTTACCTTCAAAAAACACCGTCCACCGCACAAAAATGCGCCTGGCACGCCCGTCGCTTAGCTGAGGGCATATGGCACGTTTCGCCACCCTCGCCCTGCTGCTCGGGACCACCCTCCTGGCGGGTTGCAGCGTGGCGTCCGAGGACGAATCCGGCGCGGGCACCCCCAAGAACGAGTGCAGCGAGGCTTCCGAGTGCGGACCAGGCGGCACCTGCAGCAAGGCCGGCGTCTGCGTGGCTCAGAGCGGTCAGTTCGCCACGGTCCTGTTCGAAATCACCGCGCCGTCGTCCTCCACGGAGTTTTCCGGAGTGCGCTTTCTGAAGACCGTCACGGATCTGAACCCGTCCGGCGACTCTGAGCTGAACTTGGAGCTCGACGTCGTCTCCGTGGTCAGCGGCACAGTCGCGCCCACGCGCGGCAGTCATCAAAACGAGTGCGTGCTGGACTACGAAGGCAGCTCCACCGTCCCGGTGAAGCTCACGCTGACGCCGAGCGAGCGTTTGCTCGGCTTGCCCACTCAGGCGTATACGACGAACGCCGAAAAGGTCGGCAGCGAGTTTTCGTTCCAGCTCAAAATGCCCGCGGGTGAGTACGACGTTTACGTCGAGCCTGACCAAGAGCTGATCGCCGCCGCATCGAGTGGGCCGCCCAACAGCGTGCCGTGTAGCGTCGTGCCGCAGTTGTTCAAGCGCGTCACCATCGCCGCGGGCAGCGTCACCCTGCCCCTGGTGTCCTCGCCGCCGAGCGCCATCAACGTCAAAGTCGATTGGCCGGATCCGGGCACAGGAGATCCGACCAAGAACGCTCTCAAGAGCCTCGACGGCTGGAGCGTCGACGTGATGGACCCCGCCAGCGGTCGCATTCTGTCCGCGCCGGCGGTGCTGAACAAAGCGGATTGCCAGAACGCCGGTGACGACAACTGCGCCATCGTGGAGTACGCGCCCGTCGTCGGCGAAGGCACCGCCGCTGGCAAAGAACTGATCCGACTGCGCCCCCCGGAAAGCGTCATTGCCCCGACGATCGTGCTGGAACGCGCCACCTTGGACGCCTTCAGCGTGGGGGAGGGCGTGATCAATCAACTCGGCGGCGTGCCGAAACCTATCTCCATCGTGGGCAGCTTCGTCGAGACCGCGGACGGCAAGTTAGTCGCTGGCGCCACCAGCCTGAAGTTCGTCGCGAAGAAGCTCGGCTTCTTGGACTCCGGAACGCTATTCGCGTTCGAGCGCAGCGTGGAAGCCAAAGACGGCGCCTACACCGTCGACCTGCTGCCGGGGGAGTACGACGTATACATCGTCCCGCCGCCGAATTCGGGATTGGCGCAGACCGTGCGCAGCCTCGAAGTCGGCAAGCAGCCCTTGGAACAAACCGGCAAGACCCTCAGCGTCGAACGCGCTTCGGACCTGGCCGGCACCGCGTTCGCGCCAACCGGTGCGCCGCTCAGTGGCGCTCCCGTACATGCCATCGCGTCTCCGGTGTCCATTGACCCGTTGCTTGCGGCGGCTGGCGCGGTGCCCTTGAAGCCCCAAGCCGTCAACGCCCTGGTGGGTGCCGACGGGAGCTTCGTCCTGCGTTCGGATCCCGGCACCTTCGATCTTTCGATCCGCCCCGATAGCCAAAGTGGTTTCGCCTGGTTGGTGCGTCCCAACGTCGCCGTAGCCAAGAGTCTCCACGAGCTGGGCGAGCTCACCCTGCCGCTGCCCGTGGTCTATCACGGTGATGTCCAAGTGCCCGGGGAGGTCGTGGTGCCCGGCGCATTGATCCGCGCCTACGTGTACTTGACAGAGGCCGGTTACTCCGCGGATCCAAGCGAAGCGCACAGCGTGCTCCAGGTCGCGGAGGCCCGCGCCGATGCAAACGGCGCGTTTTCGCTGCTGCTTCCAGCCAAACTCAACTGAATTTGCGCCGCACGCGCCCAGGCAGCGCAAAGCGCCCGGGTGCTCGTCCTGGCTCTTCGGCCCAGGGTGTAATATTCTGTTATGTGTGAAGCTGGGCGACCCGAATGACGACCGCGCCAACATGGCGGCGGCCCTGCACGAGGTGTCCAACGCGCTCACCGTCGTCGTGGGATGGCTGGAATTGGCCCGCGCGCGCGCCACGAATGCCGACGCTGCCGCCGCCATCGAAGTGGCGCGCACCCATGCCGAGCTAGGCCGACGCTTGGCCCGCTCCGCCCTCGGCGCCGAGTGCGCGGCTGATCCCGAACGCGACGCGAGCGACCTGGCACTGGCCGTCGCCCGCGCCGTCGAACCTCAAGCCGCCGGCAAGGGGGTGCGCGTACGGGTCGTGGCGCCACGGGATCTGGAGTTGCTCTTGCCGCATCCCAGCTCCGCCATGGAGGTATTGCTCAACCTGCTGTTCAACGCCGTCGCGTTTTCACCCGACGGCGGCGAAATCCTGCTCGAACTCGAAAGCGGCGATCACGCATCCGACTGCGTGCGTTTCACCGTGAAGGACCAAGGTCCCGGCGTCGAGGAAGAACGCGCGTCGCTGATCTTCGAAGAACGCAACTCCACGCGTCCTGGCGGGATCGGCCTCGGGCTGCCGCATTCACACCGCTTGGCCGAGAGCCTTGGCGGCAAGCTGCGTCTCGCCGGGCCTGGCCGGGGCGCCTGTTTTTACCTGGATTGGCCCACCACCCATACGCCGAGCGGCGCGCGCCATATCGCGCCACGGCGCGTTGCGCTCACGGGTATGCGCGTCGCCGTGTTGGAAGATGACGCCGCCGTGCGTGCGCTGCTTGAGCTCGGTCTCGCGGCCCGTGGCGCCGAAGTGCACTGCATCGACTGCGCCGACGACATCGAGCGCCTCAACGATGTGCACGTGGCACTGATCGACTTGTCTCCCATCGCGGCAGACCCCGCCGCCGCCCTCGACCGCTTGATCGCCCGCGGCAAGGATGTGCGCGTCTTCGTCATCAGCGGCGCAGCCAGCGGAGTGCCTGCAGCCATCGCGGATCGCGTGCTGGGCTGCATCTACAAACCCTTCGAGCTCGGCGAAATTGTCGACCGCATCGCCGTTTCCGAAGCCGATCTGGCTCGGCGGGTGGGTTAAGAAGCCGCTGATGGAATTGGAATTGGGGTTGGGGTCGAGGCGCTGCCGCGCGCTGCTGCACTAATCTCGTACTATTTCCCTAGTTGCGCCTGCGCCCTTGGAAAAAATGGTTTGCGCTGGGACGCTGCCGGACGCGATTCTCTGCACCTGAAAAGGAGCGAAAACATATGTCGGTCGTAACTCGTCTGTCCTCCGCTGCTCTGCTTTCGACCCTCGCGTGCCTATCCCTCGCGTGCGACGAAGAACCCTCGCCCGCCGAAAAGGCCGCCAGCGCGAAGCCGCCCCCGCCACCGCCGCCTGCGCCCACACCGGCGCCGAGTGCAGCCGCGCCGCCCGAACCGAACGCCGATTGTCCCGAGAAGTCCGAGGGCGTGGGCTCTTACGACAAGCCCTGCGAAGCCTCCGGCACGGAGCGTCTGATGCAGGTGAAGTGGACCGGCAAGATGAAAGACGACGGTCCCTCCTTCAACGTCAAGAACGTCGCCAAGCTGCCCATCGTCTACGGCAAGATGTTCGTCTACTTCTATGACAAGGCCGGCAAGCAACTCGAAGTCGAGGACGGCGACAAGAAGCGTCCGCACCAGACCTGCGCGGGCAAGATCTTCCAAGGCCCGATGAAGGTGGACGAAAAGGCCGTGATCACCTTTTCCTGCGTCGCCAAAAAGCACGTGCCCGAAGGCACCGCTGCCATCGAAGCGGAAATGCAGATGGTCGGCTTCACGGACGACGAGGGCAAGAAGACCGACTTCTATTGGCGCAACAAGGACCTGACCCCGGACGAACGCAAAAAGGGCGCGAAGTAACGCGTCTCGTGCTGTGGGCGGCGGCGGCGCACCTGTGCCGCGCCCCGCAGCGAGCAGTCGGTCGGAGGAGCGGCCGTTCGGCGCCGGAAGTGCGCAGCACCGCTCTCGGGCGAAGTCGCTTCTGAAGCGGCCGTTCGGCACCGGAGGTGCGCGGCGCTGCTCTAGGTAGCGATCGTTTCCGTGCAGGCGAAGTCGCTTCGGATCAGGTCAGCCACGGCGCGCACGCGGGGGATGTCCAGGGCGCTTTTGGCGCACACCAAGTGGGTGGCGCTCTTGCCGCGGCCTCCCAGGTCGAGATCCAGCTCGCACAAACCGCGGTCCACCGAATAGGGGTGGCGTACCCTGCCCAGGAACATCGCTCCAACCCCCGCGGCGGCGGCGGCGAGCTGCACCAGAAAGTCGTCCGAGGCGAACGCTGGTCGGAAGTTCGGGATCAGCGCCGCGAGCTCCGGGTTGGGGGACAAGGATTCAAAAGGCGGGGCCCAGGCGATCCAGTCGATGTCGCTGATGCCGTAGCCTTTCGGCAACTGGCTGCGGTATGCCGCAGAGGCAAACGCGGCGCTGTCGTGCTCCAGCGTTGCGACGGTGACGAGATCGCGTTCTTCGGCCGGGCGCATCCGCAACGCGGGATCCGCTTCACGCCGTGAAAGATCCAGGTACTGGATCGACGAGCGCACCTCGAGTCGCACCGCTGGCAGCCGGCTGCGCAGAGACGCCGCGAAGGGTGCCACGAAGTCGAAGGCGATCCCCGGTGGCGCGGTGAGCCGAACCACGCCTTGGGGCGCCGCGTCGCCGCGCTCGGCCACCCGCATGAGCTCCCCCGCGGATTCCGCCATGCGCCGCGCGGGTGCGAGCAGCTGTTCGGCGGCGGCGGTCAGCGTGGTGCCGTCCGCGCTGCGCTCGAACAGCCGTTCCGACAGCTGTGCTTCGAGGGCAGCGATCCGCCGGCTGACCGTGGGCTGCCCCACCCCAAGCTTGCGTGCCGCCGCGCTGAGGCTGCCGCCCTCGGCCACGGCCAGGAAGAGCTGGATGTCGTCCCATGGGATATGCATGCACGGATAGCTATATCCGTTTTTCCGCGATTGTCATGCATTGGAGAAGACCTCATCCTGTCTGCATGCGAAAAACCACCAAGATCCTCCTGCTGACCGCCGCACTCGCGGCTTGTGCCGCCGCCGCGGTGCTGGCGTCGGGTGCGCCGCTGACTTCCCACCCGGTCGCGCCGGCTGCGCTTGGGCAACCGAGCTCCAGCTCCGAGCTCGAGGCAGTCATCGACCGCCCAGGGCGGATGCGCGTCGAGACCATCGTCGCCGCGGACTGGGAAGTGCCCCTCGACGGGCTGCTCAATCTGGAGCACCCCCGAGCGCAAGCCGCGGGGCTGCAAGACCGCTCCGAAAAGATCCAGATCTACTTCCACGTGTTGCGCCACCCGACCCAAGGCACCTTCATCGTGGACTCGGGAGTGGAGCGCGCCGTGAAATCCGCGCCGGAGCGTTCCGCCATCCGCGGCGTGGTTGCACGCTTCATGCAGCTGGACGCGATGCAGGTGCACACCGACACCGCCAGCTGGCTCGCCACGCTGAAGGCCCCGCTCCAAGGCGTGCTGCTCACGCATCTGCATCTCGATCACGTCTCCGGCATGCCAGACATCCCCAAGGGCACGCCCATCTATGCGGGACCTGGCGAGACGCAGGAACGCGATCTGCTGCACTTTGCGGTGCGGCCGACGATCGATCGCGCTTTGGCAGGCCACGCTCCGATCCAAGAATGGCGGTTCGTGGCCGATCCCGACGGTCGCCTGCCGGCCGTGGTGGATGTGTTCGGCGACCGCGAGCTGTTCGCGATTTCCGTTCCGGGGCACACGCGCGGTAGCACCGCCTTCGTCGCGCGTACTACCGAGGGAGCCGTGCTGATGACCGGAGATGCTAGCCACACGGATTGGGGCTGGCAGCATGGCGTCGAGCCCGGCAGCTACTCGCGGGATCGCTCCGCGAGCGCGCGCAGCCTGGCCAGCCTGAAGGCCCTCGCCGAGCGCCACCCGCACATGCGGATCCTGCTGGGTCACCAACCGCTTGCGGGCACGCCGCCGCCGTCAAAGCAAGCCAAGGGTTGAAGCTGGCACACCCGTCGATCCGCGCGGCCAACGATCGAGTATCGTACCGCCATGCGCTGCGCGGTCGCTTTCGCCGTCATCGTGTTGGGGTGCCACGGCAGCCGCTCGCAGCAGCCGCCGCCACCGACGGCGCCAAGCGAGGCGGCATCGCCGCAGCTTGTCGCGCCGGCGCAGACGGCCGCGCCGACGGGTCCGGCACCCAGCGCCAGCGCGCCGCTCGCTCTGTCGGCGCCCGCGCCCGCGGACGGCGCGCTGTCCGTAACCGCGCTGCGCGCTGCGACTCCAAGTCCCGGTAGCGTCGCGCGGCTACGCGGATACGTCGTCAAGCGTTACAGCTGTCCACCCTGTCCACCCAAAGCGCAATGCAAGCCGTGCATGGGTGACAACATCGTGCTCTCGGACGACGCAACTCTGCACACTCTCTACGATCTCGATGACCGCGACGTGATCGTCTTCACGGACGCGCCGATGGCGTTCACTCTCGGCGCACAGGTCACTATTTCCGTGCAAGTGCTCGATCGACAACAGAGCAATCGAGGCGTCCGCGACCTGCAGCTCATCAACGACGCCGCCAGCGAAGACTGCCCACACGCATCCCCGGCCCCCGCATCGCCCTGCAATCGTGCCCGCGGCCGCCCGTGCACCTACCCCAGCGGACGCAGCGACTGCCGCCGCAACATTGCCACCTGCGCCGACCAGCGCTGGGTGGTGCGTTGCTTCGAGTAGCGCCCCCCCCCAACCCAATCCGCCCCAGCGGGAGTCGGCGCGTCGATGAGGCGCCGGCTCTCGCGTTTTTGCGCGTGGCAGTTGGAAAAGCCGCGACAATGTTGGACAATCGCCGCCCTTGACGCGCTTGCACCCCATCCAGCTGATTTGCTTTGCCTTGGTCGCGCTGCTCGCGACTGCGGCGGCGGCGGCTCCGCGGGATGCGGCGGCGCAAAAGAAGATCAAAGAGGCGGTGCACAAGCACTATCTCGTCACTGACTTCGACCAGGCGGAAGCGGTCTTGCTCGGGACGATCGCGGCGTGCGGCAATAAATGCAGCCCTCCGGTGCTGGCCAAAGCCTGGATGTACGTCGGCGTCGTGCGCGGCAGTGGTCGTAACGACCCCCGGGGTGCGAAGAAGGCCTTTGAGAGCGCTCTCGGTTTCGACCCGACCATTGCCCTCGACGAAGCGCTTGCCACCAAAAAGACCAAGAAGATGTTCGCCGACGCGCAACGCAGCGTCGGCGCCAACCCGGGGGCCACGAAGTCCGACGGCCTGGGAGAAGGCGCAGGGGGCGGCATGGACTGCACGCCGCGCATCAGCACGATTCAGCTGCGCCGACCGATCCCCGTGGCCTGTAGCGTCGGCGACGGCGCCGATAGCGTCGACCTGAACTACAAGGCACCGGGGCAGAGCTGGAAGCGCATCAAACTGAAGAAGAAGCGCTCCGGCTACCAGGCGACGATCCCCTGTCAGGCCACCGCTCGTAAGGGCACGGTGCAGTTTTATGTGCGCGGGCGGGACGCCGAGGGCGACATCGTGCAGAGCTTCGGCAACAAGCGCGATCCGATCCAGATCGAAGTCATGAAGGACTCCGACGAGGAACCCCCGGCCTTTCCCGATAAGGATCCACCCCGGCGTTGCTCCCGCTCTGCGGCGGCCGCCGGCTCGTCTTGTTCCGACGAAGAGGACTGCGACTCGGGCTTGGCCTGCGTCGAGGGCAAATGCGAGCAGGTGCAGAGTTGCGAATCTCAAGCGGACTGTCCCGACGGCACCCGCTGCGATGACGGGCTGTGCCTGGGCAAGGAGAAAGATACGGCGAGCGGCCCGGCCAAGAAGAGCTGGCTCGGCTTTCATCTTGCGTATGACTTTGCTCTCGTCGGCGGCACGGACGTGTGCTCCCAGAAAAGCCAACAAGAAAACGGCTTCGCTTGTTTCTACAAGGACAGCGAAGAGGTTTACCGCTTTGATCCGAATCCGGACTTCGGCAACAAGATCACCGCGGGCCTAAGCCCGGCAACCCGCCGTGCGTTGCTCTCCTTCGATCAACTACTCCTCCCCAATGTCACGGCAGGCGCGCGCTTGGGTTACGCCATTGGCGGCGGCCCACCCGCTGGCTCCAGGAAACAAGTCCCGTTTTTTCCGTACCATATCGAATTGCGGATTTCGTATTGGTTCGGCGACGCGCCCTTCGGCAAACCGGGCTTCCGTCCCTTCATCGGCGTGCAAGGCGGCGGTGCTCAGGTCGACGCCAAGCTCCCCGTCAAGATCGCCGACTGTGCGGGCTCCTCCAGCGCGCCGAGTCGCCCGGGAGCCGTGGACCCGCAGAATCCCGCGTACTACCAGGACTGTACCAGCGGCGCAGAGACGGGCGTGTCTCTCGATCTGGATGTGTACAAGAAGCTGGGTAAAGTCTTTGGCGGCGTGCATGGCGGCGTGGTCTACGCCATCACCGCCGACAGCGGCATCATGCTCAATCTCAACGTCATGCAAATGTTGCCGACCAGCGGGCAAGTCTTCGAGCCGTCCTTGGGCTTCGTGCAGGGGATCTAGGCGGACGGCGCACGAATTCGCGGCAAGCGTCGGAGGCAGGCGCAGGGACAGGGGACAGGAGACGGCGGCGGAGACGGCGACAGAGAGGGGCGGCGGCGGCGGAGGCGGCAGAGGCAGCGGCAGCGGCAGAGGGCTTCCGTTTGCCCCAGGTTTGCACTAGACGAAGGCGATGGAGCGTCGCCGGGCAACCCGCATCCACTGGGAGAGTGACTGCGTTGCCTACTATTCGAACGAGAGTGCGCGTGGGCAAGTCATCAACGTGAGCGCCACGGGCATGGCGCTGCTAACTCCCCATGCCCTGCCCGTGGGGAGCTTCGTTCGGGTGCAGTGGCTGGCCCCGGGGAACAACCTGATCGACTCCGATGCCATTGTCGTGCGCGTGGCCCCAAGCGATTCCGGCAGGCTCGCGGGACTACGCGTCCAGCATCTGGACGAGCGTGTCACAGAGCAGCTCCTGGCAATGCTCCGAGCCTCACCGCCGCCGCGCACCGTTCCGCCCGCCGCGCACCTGACGCCGCCCGTCGCGCCGAATGCGCGCGCGACGCAGCCCAGGCCGGGCACGACGCCGCCCGTCGCGCCGAATGCGCGCACGACGCAGCCCAGGCCGGGCACGACGCCGCCCGTCGCGCCG